>JAISBH010000007.1 GCA_031266295.1 Oscillospiraceae bacterium
ATCCAGTTTTTCTTTTTGGCATAGCAGTATCATTTCTAATCAATCTCATTGTGTGGCATAGTACACATGCCATTTGGGCGTCTGAACAAACTGCCATACGCCATCTGACCTCTATTCTAAATTGCGCACAAAGACTTAAAAAATACATAATCCCTGGAATGGAAGACGCCGCTCACGAATTCCGTAAGCTGTGTGAGAAGTTAAAACCTATCAAACGCTGGAACTCTTTCTATGCTATGTCGCCAACAACCGAGTCTGGCTTCATTACCTACTATCTTCGTATAGCGTTTCAGCTGGACATGATCAGCCTAACCCAGCTTGCGCAATTTGTTCAGCGAAATGTTACGCTTGTATCGCGTTTATATGCGTTGGTTGGGGAGATAGACGCTTGCATTGCCATTGCATCTGTGCGGGCGTCGCTCACCAAGTACGCAGTCCCAGAATTTGTAAATAATCCGCAAATTGTTATCGATGGTTTAGCGCATCCGTTGATTGGCAATCCTGTTCGCAATAACATAGAATGGGACAAAAACATAATAATTACTGGTTCAAATGCATCTGGAAAATCAACCTTCGTAAAAGCGATTGCCTTGAATGCCATCTTCGCACAAAGCATCTGCACATGCTGGGCGGATCGCTTCTCAATGCCTCGTGCGCAGATCATCAGTTCAATGGCGCTGCGCGATAATGTACGCGGCGGCGATAGTTATTTTATTGTTGAGGTAAAAAGCCTCAAACGCATCCTAAATGCACTCCGCGAGGATAGGTTAACGTTATGTTTCATAGATGAAATACTGCGAGGAACCAATACCGTCGAACGGGTTGCGTCCTCAATCTCTTTATTGCGATATTTAAATGATCAAAATGTTTTGTGTATAGCGGCCACTCATGATATTGAACTAACGCAGATATTGACTATGTATAAACAGCACCATTTCCGGGAAGAAATTACTCCACAAGGGATGACCTTTTCATATCGCCTGCTGGATGGACCCTGCGATACGCGAAACGCGATTCGGTTGTTAGAACAGATGGAGTTTCCTCCGCAAGTGGGCGTCTTTGCGGATGAGATGGCGAAACATTTTGATGCGACAGGGAAATGGCAGTAGCGAATCATTTGTCTTTTTATACAAAAGACCCATAATTGAAAAAATAAAAGCAAGGAACTTGATACTCAAAGGGGGTTTTACCGCTTCGCAGGGAGGGGGTATTCTTCATTCCAACCCTGCTCCCCGCCAGTAAAAAACGCTATGGGGTAGTTGTCATGTTACCTCATAGTGGCGGGGCGCTACAAACTTCAAGCGCATTCGATCCGCAGATCGAACAGCGTCCCGCCGCAGCGGACAGCCGAGAATTGCGGGGCGCAAGTCCCGGCCTCGCGCTATCCATTACAGCGCAAGCCGCTAACGCGATGAAGGTTCAGACTACGTCTGAACCTTCGCTACGCCAGATATACCCGCCGCCCATTGAAGGGCAAGCCTGTTAGTTTACCGCCTTAGATTTCTTCTTCGTCATTCTCGCCGTCGTAGTCTTCGCCTTCATCCCCGGGTTCGATAGGCGCGTCCAGGTTACGCGCCGCTATTTCTTGACGCAGTATCGCGTCCAGCTCATTGTAAACGGCGGTGTTTTGTTTCAAGTACAAGCGCGCGTTCTCACGGCCCTGACCTATTCGCTGATCCTTATAGCTAAACCATGACCCGCTCTTATGAATAAGATCCCTGCTCACCGCCATATCCAGCAGGCTGCCCTCTCTGGATATCCCTTCGCCATACATCAAATCAAACTCCGCTACCCTGAACGGCGGCGCCATCTTATTCTTTACGACCTTCGCCTTCGTCCGGTTGCCCATAATCAGCGCCCCGTTCTTGATCGGCTCGCCCTTGCGCACGTCGATCCGCACCGACGAGTAGAACTTCAGCGCGCGGCCGCCGGTCGTCGTCTCCGGGTTGCCGTACATCACGCCAATCTTCTCGCGCAGCTGGTTGATGAATATCACTATGCAGTTCGTCTTGGATATCACGCCGGCCAGCTTACGCAGCGCCTGACTCATTAGCCGCGCGTGCACGCCTACGAACGACTCGCCCATTTCGCCGTCAATCTCGGCCTTAGGCACTAGCGCCGCGACCGAATCCAGCACGATCATATCCACAGCGCCGGATCGTACCAGCGCCTCGCATATCTCCAGCGCTTCCTCGCCGCTATCAGGCTGCGAAACATATAGATCATCCACATTCACGCCCAAGGCCTTAGCGTAATGCGCATCCAGCGCGTGCTCTGCGTCGATGAACGCCGCCGTGCCGCCCGCCTTCTGTGCCTCGGCCACTGCGTGGAGTGCGACGGTCGTCTTGCCCGAGGATTCAGGCCCGTATATCTCAACGATCCGCCCGCGCGGCAAACCGCCGATCCCCAGCGCTATATCCAGGTCGAGGCATCCGCTTGAGATCACGTCGATCTGCGCGACGTATCGCTCGCCCAGCCTAATCACGGAGCCTTTGCCGAACGTCTTTTCAATGTTGCCCAGCGCAATATCCAGCGCGCGCTTGCGCTGCTCGTCGCCTACCTTGCGCGACGACTTGTCAGCCGTGGCGGCGCTTCTTTTTTCAGCGGCCATAATTACCTCCCAGCTCATTCAACAACATCGACGTCGCGTGCAGACATGCCAACTGCCGGATGTCGTCGCGGTGCCCTTTCAGTTCTAAACGTTTTACCTCGGTGTGGCTTGATGTGGACAGCGCGGTATACACCAACCCTACCGGCTTGACCGGGGTAGCGCCCCCCGGACCCGCTATGCCGGTAGTCGCTATCCCTATATCCGCGCCGGCGCCAGCGCGAACACCCTCGGCCATCGCGCGCGCGGTCTGTTCGCTGACAGCGCCGTACGCCCTCAGCGTTTCTTCAGGCACGCCTAACCGCCGCGTCTTGGATGAGTTGGCGTATGTGATCATCGCCTCCTCTAGCACGGATGAGACGCCGGGCTGTGCCACCAGCGAGGCGGTCAGCAGTCCGCCGGTCAGGCTCTCCGCTATCGCCAGCTTCTTCCCGGACTTGATGAGACGCCGCATTGCGATCCTGGCCATTGTGTCGTCAGGTATATCCGTTCGCGCGTATATGAACTCGCCGACACGCTCGCGCACCGAGTCCTCCAGCGGACCAAGCAGCGCCTCAGCATCCTCGACGGTCTGCGCCCGCGCCGATAACCGGAATTGCACCTCGCCCAGCGAACAGTACGGCGCCAGCGTGGGGTTGGCCGAGTCCATCAGCACGGCGACCCGCGTCTCCGCGTCGGACTCGCCTATGCCGAACAGCCGCAGATAACGCGACCGGATTACGCCGCCCAACCTTGCCGCCAGGTATGGCAGCACGCTATCCTCGACCATCGGCACGAATTCGCGCGGCGGGCCTGGCAGGTGAATAACAGCCTTGCCATCCCGTTCGACCACGCATCCGGGTGCGGTGCCGTTCGGGTTCGGGAGCAGTATCGCCCCGCGAGCGAAATACGCCTGGCGCAGGTTGTTCGCGGCCATAGGGCGGTGCCGCGATTCGAAATACCCGCGCAAGTGCCGCTCGGCATCCGGATTCAATTCCATCGGCAGGCCCAGCGCGTCAGCCGCGACATCCTTGGTCAAGTCGTCCTTCGTCGGGCCTAAACCGCCGCTGGTTATCACAACGTCGGATCGCGACAGCGCGGTCAGCAGCGCTTCCTTCAGCCGTTCCGGATTGTCCCCAACAGTGACCTGGTGATACAGTGTCGCGCCCGCTTCCGGCAGACGTCTCGCCAGATACGCCGCGTCCGTGTTGACGATCTGCCCCATCAATAATTCAGTGCCGACCGAAACGATCTCGACGATCATGCTTAGATCCTCTTTTCAGCTTTATCGCCGCCGAACCACTTGGCTAGCAGCGTGCGATTATTATAAAAATACTCCGACGCCGACAGTACGGCCAGCGCCGCGCATACCCACGCCAGTATAGGGCTAGCTCTGTCCCCGCCCAGTGTAAAAGTAAGTATAGCCAATAATAGATACTCCGCCACAGTCTTGACCTTGCCCGATAGTCCAGCCGCCAGTGCGACGCCCTTTGACGAGGCGAGTAGCCGCAGCGCGTCGACGATCAGTTCGCGCGCGATAATAATTATGACGGCCCACGGCGACACGGCCCTTATGTGCATCAGCCATATCAACGACGGCAGAACGAGCAATTTATCCGCAATCGGATCGAGGAACACGCCCAGCTCCGAGGTCTGCTTCAATTTCCGCGCGAAGTATCCATCCAGAGCGTCGCTGACAATCGCCGCCGCCAATACGATCACGGCCAATATGCACAGTATTTCCATCGTAGCCCCGCCGGAATTGGACCGCAGTACAAGCAGCGCCAAATAGACTGGCGACAGCGCCACTCTCAGCATGGTCAAACGGTTAGGCAGTTGCATACTCATATAGATTCACCCTCTAGATCATAATGGCGAGCGCGCGTGATCCTGACTCGAGCTATGCCTCCCAATACCAGCGGCTTCACGGAACGAACCTTTATCACTCCATCGCTCTCCGGCGCTTCCCACTGGCTGCGCCCCTCATACAACACACCCAAGCCCTTATCGGCGCGCGAGGCGTTATGCGGCGCAATCCGCTCGATCAGCACATCCGTTTCGCCGCCCTCGCGTGATTTATTGCGCGCGAGGCTAACGCTGCGCTGCATCCTCATCAGCGCGTCCAGGCGTTCAGCGGCGACAGATTCAGGCGGTGTGTCCGGCATGTCGAACGCGGGAGTGCCTTCCTCGGGCGAGAACGCGAACGCGCCCATTCGATCAAACCCGAACGATTCCGCGAAATCATACAGTCGCCTGAAAGCCGCGTCGTCCTCGCCGGGGAAGCCGACCAGAAACGTCGTACGCAGCGTCAGGCCATAACCGCGCGCCTTCTCCAGCAGCCGCAGTATGGAGTCCGGATCGCCCCAGCGATTCATCCGACGGAGCACATCACAGTCGACGTGCTGCAGCGGCACGTCGAGATAAGGGCAGACGCCAGGCGTATTGGCGAGGGTATCCAATAGGTCGTCCGTCACGCGGACGGGGTGACAGTACATCGCGCGCACCCATGGTTCGCCCGGCAGACGCGCCGCCCTGCGCAACAGCAGCGGCAGCCGGGACCGCGCCGCACTGTCGCCAGGCTTCATCCCGAAACGCGTCGTATCCTGTGAGATGAATACCAATTCCCTAACGCCGTCCTCGACACGCCGAGCAGATTCGTCCAGCACGGACTCGATCAAGCGCGAACGGTACGGACCGCGTATCGACGGTATCGCGCAGTACGCACAGCGATTGTCGCATCCGTCCGCAATCCTCACATACGCGAACGCGCCCGCCTGGGTAATTACGCGCGGCGTATCCGGAGCGCACTCAAACACTGGCGTGTTCACCGTTACGGGCGATACCGCCGTCACCACCGGAACACGCACACCGTCCGGAGTGACCACGCCATTCAGCCGCGAGGCGCGTATGCCGTCTATAATCTCGGCAAGGCGCGGGTATTCAGTCACGCCTATCAGCACGTCTATCTCGGGCATCTCTTCCCGCAGCGCGTCGGCATACCGTTGCACAAGGCATCCCGCAGCGATAAGCGTGCGGCATACGCCGTCCGTCTTGTATCGCGCGGCGTCGAGCAGGGTGTTGACAGCCTCTTCCTTGGCCTTGCCGATGAAGCCGCAGGTGTTGACTATCAGTATCTCCGCGCTCGCCGGGTCGGCCGTGATCGGGTGGCCAGCCCGGCGTAACAATCCCAGCATCTGTTCGCTGTCCACGCGGTTTTTCGCGCAGCCCAGCGATATGAGTCCAACGGTCTCCGTCGGTATGCCCCCCGTTTCGCGCTTTCGCGGGATATTATTGAACTTGACGACCGAACACGATTACCGGACGAGAAGAAATAGTGCATTTTCATTATACCATAAGGCGCACGGTTTCGCAAACGCAGATAACCCAGCTATCATCAATTCCAAATTGGAATTGATGATAGCTGGGGAACCCCCTCTGCCGCTGCGGCGGCATCTCCCCCTAGGGGGGCGATGAGGGTTGTCGGTTACGGTGTGGTTCGCAAGCAACGGGGGACGGGTTGCGCTACGAGATAAACTATCCAGGTACAACCGGCAGTCCGAAGCCGGTGGAATGTGTATCACGATGGTCCAGGCGAAGCCTGGTCAGGTTTCGAAAGGGCGGATAGCCCTTCGCAGGGTCTGGGACAGAGTCCCAGGCTCCCCGCAGGGACGTTCCCCGTTCCTACGTCCCAACGTTCCAACTCCTGCGCCCCGCCAGTGAAAACGCTGTAAGGAATAGTCATCTTCCGTCATAGTGGCGGGGCGCCACAAACTTAAAGCGCATTCGATCCGCAGATCGAACAGCGTCCCGCCGCAGCGAGCAGCCGAATGCTACGCCATTAACCATCCGGCGCATCCTCCGCCGATCCAGCCTCTGCCGATCCAGCCTCTGCCGGATCGCCTGTTTTATACAACCGATAGCTGCCAGACTCGAACACCAACGCATACGCCTGCGCTATCGCGTCCTCATCCATGCCCGGTATGGCCTTCTCATAATCACCAACCAGAATATATGAAACATCATTATCCTCAATAACATACCCCGAACTCACTGGATCGGTGTAAAACCTTATCACGTCGTCGGCCTTCTCCTGATAATCCAGTCCGTGAAAGTAGAGAAACACAGATGGCCCGCAAACAACCTTGCGTCCCGCAATCGCGCTGACAGGGTTATTATGATTGACGGCGGTGATTATAACGGCGTCCGGCGGGGTGTTGTCCTCTACGTAGCGTGCTGCAGCCATCGCGCTGGCGGAATACAGCTCATATTCGCTCATACCTTCGCGAATAACGGAAAGAACGCCGGATGTTATCGAGACCAAGACAAACGCGACGGCCATGATACCTCGCGACCTAATCCCTTTCAGCCGCTGATAAACCCTCACGCCGAACGCCAGCGCGCACGGCAGGATCATCAGATACCACACGTAGAACAACTTATTGTTATCATAATCGTTCGGCTGAAACTCGATCAGTTCAGCCGCTATAAATATCAAAAACGCGCCGACCACAATCGGCCTGTGCTCGCGAGGTACGTCGAGCAGCATCAGAATCACCAGCAGCATCGGCGGGCCGACATTCTTTATCCAGAAATACAGATATGAATCTCGCAATCCCCCGCCAGCGCCGTTCACCCAATTGAAATGGAAGCGGACAAACCCCTCCGCCGAAGACTGTTCAAACGTGAACGCGATCAACTGAGGCAACGTCAGGGTCAAGGTAATCGCAAGATAAACAACGCAAGACAGGATCAGCGAACCCTTCCTGCGCTCCACACAACTCCAGCCCAGATATCCCGCGCTGAACAACCCCAGAGCCAGAAACGAATGCGTATGCACCAGCGGCATTCCGCCCGCAAACAAACCCGCCGCTATCGCCCCGCGCCAAATCCGTTTCTCTCTAGGCAGATCAATCACAAGCGACAGCGCGGGCAGCAGCAAGACCCATCCGCTCAGGAACGTTCGCTGCGGCAGCCACATGTCAACCAGCAGGTTGCTCCAACGGATATTCACTTCGGTCAGGTTTGCCGGTGCGCGGTAAAATCCTGTGAATATGTCCAGGAAACGCGACGGATCCTCGCCGATCAAATCCCACGAATACAGGAATCCAAAGCCGCCGCAGAATACCAGCAGCAGCAACGCCAACGCGGAGACCTTCTCACTGCGCGTCAGCTGCCACGCAAGCAGCAGTATCCCGGTGAACACCAGCGCGCACATAAGAGTGCCGGGTATGATGAACGACCAACGCAGCGGCATACCCCACAGCATCAGCGACGTGGAGAGCGTATCCATCAGGAACGGATACGCCAGACGCGTTCCGGGCAGCAGCGCGTACTCAGGCGGGAACGGTGCGTTGCGCAGGCTGGTGGCTATCGATAGGTGCAGACTAAGATCGCCGTAAGTAGATTGCCCAGCGTACAGCGCATCGCCGACGGGGCGCAGAGTATGCGTATATTGCAGATACGCAGCCACGACCGTAAGCAGCGGAACGATTCTGACGAACGCGCGGACGGGTTCGACCTCACCCTTGACGGCTTCTTTTATGGATTGTCTTTCGCGCCTGAACAGAACGGCTCCGCACGCGCACGCTATAACCGCCAGCACACCCAGCGACGCCCATTGTGCGCCCATCGTGAAATCCAGTCCAAACGCAAACAGCGCAGGCAGCCACATGAACAACAGGAATCCCGCCGCACAGCCGAACCACCCACGCCACAATACCCCGCGATCCGGGAACAACGCCCACGCGGCGGCGCATCCGGTCAACAGATACGCCGCCAATATCAAACCCGCCGCCATACGCTAAGCCACCGATGCCGCCCCAGCGGTCAGCGCCTGCTGGTTGATAGGGATCAGATGCTCCTTGCCCGCGCCGAGCGTCTGCCGAAGCGCGT
>JAISBH010000012.1 GCA_031266295.1 Oscillospiraceae bacterium
CACCGGACGTCCTTCCAGCGACAAGGATGGGTATGGGCCGACGATGCTGGCCGCGCTGGCGTTTATCACCCGACTGTACGGTGTTGCGCCTCGACGCGGCGAGATGCTCTGGGGCGCGCGCGGCGGCGCGGCCTGTGAATATGCATTAACTATTGGCGATAATGTTTATAAGCTGCGTGGAAATGGCAGCGTGTTCGAGGGCAGCGTGAACGGCAAGCGCCGTTTCACAACCGAAGCGGGTTTCCGCGTCGTGACAGACAAGGTTGGGAACGTAATAAAGAGGATTAAAATATAAGGAACTGACATCATGATCGGCAGGCCTAATACTAGCATACCCAACGAGCGAACCATATTTCAAACATTCACGGGTGATCCACCCTGACTATACCTGTTTCAGTGCGCGCGCTCGCCGCGTTTGCGCACCCTAGCCATGACCTAACGCCTGGCGCGGGATTGCGCCGGATGCGCGAGGGCGCTAAACTGCACCGCCTTCTGCAGCAAATGTCGGCGGACGGCGTCGCGGAACGCCGCGTTTCGCTGCTGTTCTCGCACCTAAATATAGACCTGCTCGTCGCCGGACGCATAGACCGCCTCGCGCCCGGCGATCCGCCGATAGTCGAGGAATTCAAGCTAGCCAGCCATCCCGTATCCGCTCCCATACCCGAACACTGGACGCAGACCGTCATATACGCGCACATGCTCGCGCAATCCGAGTCTCTCGACACCGTTCGAGTCAGGCTGATATACGCCGCGCAGAATGGCGGAACACTCGGGCTGTTTGAGTCTGTTGAATCACGCGTAGATTTAGAGGGCGAATTTCGCGCCGCCGCCGAGCCTTTCTGCGCGTATATCGCCGGAGGACTATCGTGGCGCGCAGCGCGTGACGAATCGCTGCGCGGTATGCGCTTCCCATATCCTGAGCCGCGACCGGGACAACGCGCGTTCGCGGCGCACGTTCGACAGGCGATTATATCGAAACGACGGTTGTTCGCGGAGGCTCCTACAGGCATCGGCAAAACCAGCGCTGCGTTGGTCCCGTCAGTGCGCGCATTGGCCAGCGGATACACCGAACAAGTGTTTTTTCTGACGGCGAGAACGACCGCGCGTTTGGCCGCGTTGGACGCGTTAGAGCGGATGCGCGCTCAAGGCGTTCATCTGCGTTCGGTTGTGCTTACGGCTAAAGAGTTGTGCTGCCCTCATGCGCGTGAAGCCGCCGGGACGTTCCGGTGCGCTATGACGGATTGCCCGGAGGCAGTAGGGTTCTATGACAGGCTGGCTGAATCGGCGCCGGACTTCCTGCGCGTGGAAAATGCCACCCCGGACGCGATAGCGGCGATGGCGCGTTCCGCCAAGCTGTGCCCGCATGAACTATCGCTGTCGATGGCCGAAGCCGCGGATGTGGTGCTGTGCGATTACAACTACGCGTTTGATCCGTCGGTTCAGCTGCAGAGGGTGTTCCGCGTGAAGAAGCCGGTCACGCTGCTGATCGACGAAGCGCATCACCTGGGTGAACGCGCGCGGAATATGCTCTCCGCGACTGTGTCGACCGATTCGCTCAAGGCGTCGCGGCGCGAAATGGGTCAGGCGCTGGGGCGCAAGTCAGAACCATACGCCGCGATGACTAAGCTGATTCACGCCATGGAATCCATCAGTACGTGGAATGACGAGGAAAGGCTGGACGCGCCGCCCGACGCTCTCCTGCCCGCGCTGTCAGATGCGCTGGATCAATCGCTGGCCGCCCTGCCGACGGCGAGTCTGCCCGTGACGCATAATATGGTAAGACCGCTGACGTCCATGCGCGCGGCTCTGACCAGTCAAACGATCCCGTTCGCGTGGCTGATCCGGCGAAGCGAACCGCAGGGAAATAACGCGCAGCCCGGCGCGCGACTGAACCATAAGAAACACACCGAACTGACCGCGCTGTGTCTCGACGTCGCACAGCACATCGCCTCGTGTACGAAACGGTTATGCGGATGTGTGTTCTTTTCCGGGACCTTCTCTCCGCTGCCCGCTATGCGCTCGCTGCTGGGCGGCGACAATGAGGATGCGCTGCTGTCGCTGCCGTCGCCGTTCCCGCCCGAGCGGCTGCTGACGCTTTGGATGGCGCACTCGACGCGATATCAGGCGCGGCAATCCTCGTCGCGCGCGGTTGCGGAGACGCTGGCGGCGTTCGCGCGGCACTCGCCGGGTAATCTGTGGTTCTGCTTTCCGTCCTACGCATATCTGGAGATGATCCGCGTTGCGCTGGTTTACGTCGCTCCTGAGTTGGAGTTGGCCGTGCAGCCGCGCGTGTCAGGCGCGGAGGCGGCGTTTACGCGGCAGTCGTTCATCGATATGTTCCAAGAGGATACGCGGCGGATAGGGATGATCGTGCTAGGCGGGTCGTTTGGCGAGAGCGTGGACCTGCCTGGCGGGCGGCTGACCGGCGCGGCGGTGGTGGGGGTAGGGCTGCCTCAGGTGAACCTGGAGCAGGAAACCCTGCGCGCCTACTATGACGAGCGGTTCGGCGATGGATTTCAGGCGGCGTATCGCGTGCCTGGTATGCATAAGGTGATACAAGCCGCCGGTCGGGTCATACGATCCTCTAACGATAAGGGCGCGCTGCTGCTGCTGGATGAACGGTACGGGCAGGACGATTACGCCGACCTGCTGCCCGCGCACTGGACGCGGTTCGCGCAATGCGATTCGAATGAGGAATTGATTGAGCGGCTGCAAACGTTCTGGGAAGGTGAGCGATAATGAAGACGTTGACATTCGACCAAGCGTATCCGCGCGAGCGTCTCATCTCAACCGAAGAACACCTGATGGATGTATGGCGCGGCGACATGCGGCGCGTCTATTCCTGCGTATCGATGACGCCCGACTATAGGCGGGTGGACGATCCCGTGAAGCAAGCTGAACTGGCCGCGCAAAACTTGATGCGCAGTTATCAGCTGCCGGGCTTCAACATACCGCGATTGATCGCGGATTTCGGCCCGGCCATCGAACCTATTGTTCACAGCGCGGAGGAAGCAGACTCGTTCCTCCCTCTCGAACTTGCCTCAACCGACGACGCGCGGCGCGTCCATAAGTTGTACCTCGACGTATGCGAGAAGCTGCAGACCGCACCATACGACCGCCTGTATACAACAACCCTGAACGTCCAAAGCCCGCTCAGCACCGCCGCGTCATTATGGGATCATACAAGCTTCACAGCGGCGATGGATAACGAACCCGCTGCTGTGCATCGCTTTCTTGACCGGGTGACGGACTGTCTTATCACTGTCATAGAATCCTCGATAGACGCCGCGAAAGGCAAGATATGCGGCGCGCCTTGGCCATACATCTGGCTGCCAACTGACCTGGGCGTCTCGATAACGGACGACTACATGCCCCTAACCTCCGCAGATAAGTACAAAGAGTTCGGCATACCGTACATTGAGCGTGTCAGCCGTCGTTTCGGCGGACTGTTCCTGCACTGCGGCGGCGCATACTCGCACCAATTGCCGAACCTGCGCGATTCTGACATAAACCTGTTGGGCTTGACGTTCAGCCATCCCTATACTAAGCTGTCCGACATTTATAAAATATTCCAGGACTCAATCGTGCTGGTTCCCTATGCAGCCCCCGCCTCCAACGGACAATACCCAAACAAACCGGCCTTCTTCACCGACATAATCCGCAGCGCGCCTCCCGAGGCCCGGCTATGGTTCATTCTGCATCCTGAGGAGCGGGACTTCATGATGCAGATGACGATCATCCAGTCGCACATTACCTCCCACCGATTCTGACGCTTCCGTGTCACTTGAATCTGCCAGGCCTTGACGACGGGTTGACTTGCGCCCCAAAATGGAACAAGGGTTTGTTGCAAGCGTACTTACAACAAACCCTTGAGTATCATGTTCCCTGATACCCGTTCGTCCTAGCCCGTCATTGCTTGGTCTGCACGTTATCCAATATTTTAACCTCGACGTCGAAGGTAAGCGTCTCGCCCTCCGGAATGGGATCGCCCATCTTCAGTCCTGACAGATTCGGGATACGATATACATCCAGCGTGACAGTTTCGCCGACCTTATGCGATTGAACCTTTGCGGTGAGTTCGCTCGTAGTGCGGACGCGCTCGCCGTCAGCTTTTATAATGATATCGTATGGCTTCAGGCCAGCCTGTTCGGCTGGGGAGCCGGATTCGACTATCTGGATTACTATGCCCTTGGGCAGTGAGGATTCAGTCGGTTCGTCGGTGTCGCTGCCAGTATCACTAATTGATACGCCGATGCGAGGACGCATCACTTGCTGATACTGGATCAGATCGGGTACCACCGTCTTGACTGTGTTGACCGGGATCGCATAGCCGACGCCCTCGATGGAGGCAATACCGAACATACCGCTGGACGACATTTTGATTGACGGTATTCCGATCAATTCGCCCTTCGTGTTGAACATCGCTCCGCCGCTGTTGCCGCTGTTGATGGCAGCGTCGGTCTGGATCATGTCGGTGTTGATAGTGGTGGTTCGCTGGCGGCTGCTGGAGCTGCTGATCGATACCTCACGATTTAGGCCGCTGACCACGCCGACAGTCAGCGTGTTGGTCAGACTGGCGTCCAGCGGCGTGCCGATGACCATCACCCACTCGCCAACCTCGACCGTATCAGAGTCGCCCAGCGGTACGGCGGACAGCGTCAGAGCAGCGTCGTTCACCTTGAGAACGGCCAGGTCGGTCGTCGAGTCGGAGGCGACCAACTCGGCCGGGTATTCCTCGCCGCCAACGGTGATCGAGTAGCTCGTCGCGCCTTCGACCACGTGGTTGTTCGTTACTATGTAATGTGTTGACCCTTCGACACGGACGACTATGCCTGATCCGGCCAGCTGCGACTGCGCGCTCTGATATACCCGCCCATACTGGAACGACGCGCGCTGTACCACGTTCACGCTGACCACCGAGGGACTTACCTGCTTGTAAACCGTCTGGAATGGACTCTCTACGCCGGGCAGTGTCTCCAGCGGCGCGGCGGCTTCCGCAACGGCGGCGCTCTGACGCATCCCTAGTGCGTAACCAGTGACCAGAATCGCCATTACCGCGCACAACGCGACGATCGACGGCCATAGAGACTTGCCTGAAATATGGACACGCTTCATGAGTTACTCCTCCTTGTGTTCTCTCGAACAATGTTTTGTTGAATCTATCGGTAAGGCGTGTTTCCTTTCCGTTCATGAAGAAGTATAGCAAGCGTGTTTTACTAACGTATGAACAGTATGTAAATGATTCAGAAAATCATGTTTTTGATTACGCGGGCTGGGGTACGTATTGGCGGAGGTTGCGCCGCGTAAGCGTCGGCTGTCCGCTGCGGCGGGACGCTGTTCGATCTGCGGATCGAATGCGCTTTAAGTTACTTGCGCCCCGCCACTATGTTGTAAGATGTCAACTGCTTTATAGGATTTTCACTGGCGGGGCGCAGGGTTTGGAACGAGGAACGTTGGAACGGGGGGAACGACCCCGCGGGGAGCCTGGGACTCTGTCCCAGACCCTGCGAAGGGCTATCCGCCCTTTCGAAACCTGACCAGGCTTCGCCTGGACCATCGTGATACACAATCTACCGGCTTCGGACTGCCGGTTTTACCTGGATAGTCTATCTCGTAGCGCAACCCGTTCCCATGTTGCTTGCAAACCACATTGTAACCGACAACCCTCATCGCCCCCCTAGGGGGAGATGTCGCCGCAGCGACAGAGGGGGGTTCCCCGGGGGAGGGGAGATCGGGGAGGAGGTCGGGAGAGGGATCGCAATTGAGCTTAGCGAGAGCGCGCAGCGCACCTCACGAAGGCGCGGATGCACCGCGCGCCTCCTCCCGTAACTCAACACGCCTTATCTTCCCACTGATGGTCTTGGGCAGTTCATCAACAAACTCAATGATCCGAGGATACTTGTACGGTGCGGTCACGTTCTTGACGTGCTCCTGCAGTTCCTTCTTAAGCGCGTCGGAGGGAGTATAGCCGGGTTTCAGGCGAACGGTGGCCTTGACTACCTGCCCTCGCAGCGGATCGGGTGCGCCGGTTATCGCTGACTCAAGCACCGCTGGATGCTCGGCCAGCGCGGATTCTACCTCAAACGGGCCTATACGATACCCTGACGACTTGATCACATCATCCTTGCGGCTGATATACCAATAATAACCCCACTCGTCCTTCCACGCCAGATCGCCTGTGTGGTAAACGCCATCCGCCCAGACGGATCGCGTCATATCTTCGTCATTGTCGTAACCCACGAACATGCCCATCGGCGCGCCGTGATGCGTGCGTATCACTATCTCTCCTGGCACGCCCGGCTGGCATGATTCGCCGTCGTCGTTTATCAGATCAACATCGAACAGCGGCGAAGGCTTGCCCATGCTTCCAGGATTAGGCTTGATCCACGGGAATGTCGCCAGCAACACAACCATTTCAGTCTGTCCGAACGCCTCCCTCATTTGAAGCCCTGTGCGCTTGAGGAACTCCTCATACATGTCCGGACTGAGCGGTTCGCCCGCGACGGAGCAATGCTTAAGAGAGGAAAAGTTGTATTTGGCAAAATCCTCCTGCAGCAGAAAACGATACATGGTCGGTGGCGCGCAGAAAGTCGTTATCTGGTATTTACCGATCATCTCCAGTATCTCTGTGGGCACGAACCTGTCGAAATCATACGCGAACACGGCGGAGCCTGCCAGCCATTGCCCATACAGTTTCCCCCAAACCGACTTAGCCCAGCCCGTTTCACTGATGGTAAGGTGCAGCCCTCCGTCGATATCCTGCTGCCAGTACACGGCGGTTATGATATGCGCTAGAGGGTACCAATGGTTGTGTACAACCATCTTGGGCATACCGGTCGTGCCAGACGTGAAGTACAGCAGCAGCGGATCATCGTCACATGGAATCATCCCGTCTGGCGTATACACGTCTGACGCGGCGTCCATCAGCGACTCGTAAGACTGCCAATTACCGCGCGGCTTACGAATAATTATGCGTACTGCCAATTGCGGTATTTTAGTCAGCGCCTCGTCCACGTGATCCGCAACGCTACCCTCGCTGGTGCAGACTACAGCTGTAATGTGAGCGTGCTGCACCCTGTACACGACGTCTTTCTTTGTCAGCAGATGCGTCGCCGGAACCCCTATCGCGCCCAGTTTGTGCAACCCCATTAGTACTGGCCAGAATTCGTGATGCCGCTTGAGTATCAGCAGTACACGATCACCGCGCCTAACCCCCTGCGTGCGCAGCATGTTCGCTGCCTTGCTGGACAGCCTGGACATCTCGCCGAAGGTTACCCGCTTCTCATCACCCGCCGTGTTGCACCACAGCAGCGCTAGCCTGTCAGGCTCATCGCGGCCCAAGCGATCTACGACGTCGAACGCGAAGTTGAACCCTTCCGGTTTCTTTATTCTGAAATTCTTATAAAAATCCTCGTAATTGAGGAAATCGCCCTGTACGTCCAAATACTCGCGGTATAGCGCCATATCCAATCCTCCTTATTTCATCACGACGGCAAGGAACTGGCAGTCGTCCTCCGGCGCGTACATAACGTGCGGCAGGTTGGAGTCATAGTAAACCGAATCGCCCACGCGCAGCCATATGTCGTTGCCTCCCAGGTTCAGCCGCATCGATCCGGTCAGGATATAGTCGAATTCCTGACCGTCGTGGGCGTGCGCCTGCTTGGCCGCCTCCGGCTTGTCCTTCTCGACGGTTACGAGGAAGGGCTCGGCCTTCTTGTCCCGGAAGTTGTATGCCAGGTGGTGG
>JAISBH010000036.1 GCA_031266295.1 Oscillospiraceae bacterium
CTTTAAGTTTGTGGCGCCCGCCACTATGATGTAAGTTGTCAACTTCTTTATAGCGTTTTACTGGCGGGCGCAGGGTTGGAACGGGGGAACGAGGAACGTCCCAGCGGGGAGCCTGGGACACTGTCCCAGACCCTGCGAAGGGCTATCCGCCCTTTCGAATCCTGACCAGGCTTCGCCTGGACCATCGTGATACACAATCTACCGGCTTCGGACTGCCGGTTGTACCTGGATAGTCCGTTCCGGAACGTAACCGACAACCCTCATCGCCCCCTTAGGGGGAGATGTCGCCGCAGCGACAGAGGGGGTTCTCCGGGGGGAGGTCGAGAGGGGGATCACAATTGAGCGTAGCGAGGGCGCGCAGCGCACTTCCCGAAGGCGCGGCGCGCCATTTTACCGATTACCGATTACTGATACAGCGGCATCGCTTCCTTGATCTTGGCCGTCACATACTCGTCGAGCTGCTGAATGCCTGTGCGCTCGGCGTTCGTGATGAATTCCTGATACATGGACTCGAACGCAGCGTCGTCCTCCGCCAGGATAATCTTTCGGTCATATGTGCTGGACAGCTCCTTGATCTTGTCGAAGATAACCTTCTCGTCTATGTCGCCGATCGGCTCGCCCGCCTTGATCCATGGCGCGTTGTCAAAACGTTCAGCTATGACCTTGTACGCCTCTCCAACCAGCTTCTGATCGGTCGTCGCGCAACGCGTAATAGCCTCTACAATCTCCGACCCGCCCAGATAGAACCATGGGTTATAAATCTTGTTGTGCGTTGCGGAACCCGCCGCGATCGCATCCTGCCATTCCTGTGAGAATACCGGCAACCCTTCGTCATTCAGCGTGTATTCGACGCCCTCGCGGCCCATCTGCGTAAGGCTCTGCGCCTGCGGAGTAAACATCCACGCTATTAACTTTATAGCGGCCTCGGGATTCGAGCAGGACAGCGGGATGAACGAACCGCTCCAGCCTAGGTCGGCCGTCACATAATTGGACTGTTCAAACGGCGTCAGCTCGAACAGGTAGAACGACGGATCTATAGCGGCCAGATCGCCGTTCGTGCCGGGAATGCCGTTCTGGGTGCAGGTAAGCGACGCGAAATACTTATCCGTCGCGATGGCGGTCGATCCGCGTACAAAGTATGGATCATCCGAGATAACGTAACCGGCCTGGTAGCACTCGTTGACCCACTGCAGTATCTCTTTATAGCGCGGATCCACTGAATAATGCAGGTAGCTTCCATCCTCCTGCTCCAGGAAGTCCGTGCCGCCCATACCATTCAGGTATCTGAGCACGATTATATTCCAGTCCTGGTTCAGCTTTAGCGGCACCACGTCCGGATACGCCGCCTTGATCAGTCCGAATGTGTTGAACAAATCGTCCAGCGACTTCAGCTCCGGATTGCCGACGGCCTCAAGCAAATCGCCGCGCACGCCCATCGAGCCTACCATCGGGCTTGCGCCGACGATGCCTTCCCAATCCGCCTTCTCCGAGTAGTGATTCAGGATCGTATACGCCTTGCCGTCAGCCGAGTAGCCGCGGCCTATGCCCAGCTGCTTGTCGGAGATCGGCCAGTCCACGTCGTACTGCTCGATCAGGTCCTCATAAGAGTACGAGACCTCCGGATCGGACAAACGATCCAGCATGTTCTGGGTGTACACGATGTCAGGCAGATCGCCGGACGCGATCATGACGCCCAGCTGCTCGCCGTCGATGCCTATCGTCGGATCGAGCGTGACGTTGGTCAGGCGCGTGATTTCCTCGGGGATGATGCCGGTGAACGTTTCCACTGGATACCATGAATGGTCGATGAACATCGTTAGGGTTACGGGTTCCGCCAGCAGCGGGCCTTCCTCGGCGAAGGCGGGCGCGGCCAGACACAGTGTCGCCAGCATACACGCAGCGATCAACAGGGATACCTTACGTTTCATAGTCGGTTTGTCCTCCTCAAATTACAGTCATTGTATCATCGAACCGCCATGCGGCGTTTCAACCATGATCGTCCATCCTTAATCCATTACCAATCCACTTCTAATCCGTTCCTAATTATCCTTTAACCGACCCGATGGTCAGTCCCGTCACAAAGTACCTCTGGAAAAACGGGTATACAATCAATATCGGACCCACGGCGACCAGCATCGCCGCGAGCATGATGCTCGTCGTGGTGAACGAGGACTGCGCCAACGACGACGTATACGCATCCATATTCGCCTGACCCAGACTGCTCTTCTTTATAACGGACATCAGCTGATAGGCCATCGTGCGCAGCGCCTTGTTCTGGGTGAAGAACGCCGTGTCAAACCAGTTGTTCCACTGTCCCACCGCCATAAATATGGCCAGCGTGGCCAGCAGCGGTTTGGATATGGGCAGCATCACGCGCAGGAATATGCTCATCTCGCCCGCGCCATCCAGCCTCGCGGATTCGCCCAGTTCGCCCGGTATTTCCTGGAAGAACGATATGGATACCAGCACGTAGAACATGTTGATCATGCCGGGGATTATATACACAAAGAATGTATTGAGCAGCTTTATCTGACGCAACACCATGTAATACGGGATGATGCCTCCGGAGAAGTACATAGCGAATATGAACAACGCCATATAAACCTTCCGCCCAACCAGCTGCTTATACGACAGCCCGTACGCGACGACGCTCGTTCCAATGACGGTGACTACCGTGCCCAGCACCGTCCTCGCGACGGATACGCCCAGCGCCTGACCCCACTGCGAGTCGCGGATCAATTCCTTGAAATTATCCAGCGAAAACTTGCGCGGCCAGAAGAATATCCCACCGTACTGAGCGTCCTTGCCCTCGTTGAACGCCAGCACGATCGACAGCCAGAACGGATATGCCGTTACTATAAATACGACGGCGATGAATATATACACGACAGCATCCACGACGCGATCCTCCATGGTGCGGCGCGTATGGCCTCTGCGCCTGGCTGTCATCGCTCCCAATTGGCTCACAAGACGAACCTCCCTCCTGAATGACCGGCGTGTTCATGAAATTAACGGCGTGAGTTCGACCGGGGGAGTCGCCGACGGTTCAGCGACGGGGGGGCTAAAACAGCGAATTGCCCGAAGCCTTCTTAGATACAAAGTTGCTCGTGAGTACCAGAAACACCGATATGACCGACTGGCACAGGCTGATAGCGGCCGCGTAAGGGTAACGTCCCTTCGACAGGCCCATCTTCATCACGTATGTCTGCACGATCTCGGATACCGCGTTGTTGCCGTCGTTGCCTATCAGGTATGCCTGCTCGAAATTCGATCCGCTCAGTCCCCCGCCCAGCAGGTTGCCCAGCGCGAGTATCAGCACTACCGTCACCGTACCTCGTATGCCGCTCATCGTGATGTGCCATATACGCTGCAGCCTACCCGCGCCGTCGATCTCCGCCGCCTCATACAGCGTGGGATCAATGCCCGTTATCGCGGCCAGGAACAGTATCGCCCACCAACCCATGTCCTTCCAGCACGCCGTGACTACCGCGATCGGCAGGAAATACTTCTCGCCCGTCAGGAACGGTATCGCCTTATCGATGACGCCCAAACGCTGCAGCATCACGTTAATCACGCCGTTGAACTGCAAAAACAGCTGCGCGAACCCGACCACGATCACCCACGATATAAAGTAGGGCAAGTAACTCGTCGTCTGTACTATCTTCTTGATCTTGACGTTTCGCACCTCGTTGAGCACCAGCGCCAGCAGTATGGGCAGCGGGAACGTGAATGCCATCTTGATCAGACTCATCACGAGGGTGTTGCGTATAATGCTCCAGAAGTTATAGTCCGTGTAGAACTCCACAAAATACTTCATTCCGACCCACGGACTCGTGAACAGCCCACGTATCCCCGACGATATCTTGTAATTCTTGAACGCCATCAATATCCCCATCATCGGGATATAGCTGAATATGATCAGGTACGCTACGCCGAACAGAACGAACAGCTGCAATGACCGCTGCCGCCAGATCATCCGGAGCGCGCTCGCGCATTTGCCGCGTTTGACCGGCGTATGCGTTTGTGTCATGTCGGTTCATCCTTTCGCGGTTGCGTTATGAGTGACCGTGTATATATCGTACCGAATGATCCGGCGCGTGTACACTGTCCATTCCGTGACTAGAGCGACGTATATCACACTGTGCAGGCATATTTTCTGTTGAATAGCTCTTATATTTCCAATAATTAGCTTAACTTTCATGCATGTACTTATAGGAATTTATAGAATTGACGCCCCACTGTGTGATCGGACAGTTGCCCGCCGCACCGTTATACGGTATCATATATTGTATGAATATCAACGCGATGTGCATAGCGATGGAAGGCTTATTCAATACGTTGGGCCACGACGTGCTGGGCATGAACACTATCGTGCCACTGTTCCTGGCGGACTTGGGCGCGAGCCTGGGTCTGATAGGCCTGGTTAATACGATGCGCACCGTATTGGGAGGGATCGTGCCGCCTCTGGTCGGCGGCATGGTAGACGCCGCGCCCAGCAAACGCGGCCTGTCCATACTGCTCAACGGCATAGGCCGCGGATCGATACTCCTCATCCCGCTGGCTCTGTTCCTAGGCGCGCGAGGCGGGCTGATGATCGCGCTGTTTTTCATGGCGATGTTTATATACCAGGTAAATCAACCGATAACGGGCATCACATGGAACTATCTGCTGGGCAACTGCGTTCCGCCGGAGCAGCGCGGACAGCTGCTGGGTATGCTGTTCGGCGTGTCGGGTGTGATAACGTTCGGTTCGGGAGCGCTGGTGAAGGCGATCAGGGCGAACGAAGCGCTCTCCCCGATGCGTCAATACGCGTGGATATTTCTGTTAGGCGGACTGCTGATGGCCTCCAGCGTTCTGTGGTATCTGCCGCTGAAGGAGCGTAGGGTCGAGAGAGGCGAGCGGAAAGCGCAGCCGCCTTTTGAATATATCCGCTCGCTGGCGGGTTGTTTCGAGAATAAAGACTATACCCGTTCGGTCGTCGCGAATGTGCTGTCCAGCGTGTCGGTTGCTGTTAGCGCGTTCTTCTTGGTATTCGCGCGAGATGCGCTGAACTTGTCGACCGATACGATATCCAACCTGATAATAGCGCAGACGCTGGGTATCATGCTGGGCGGATTCATCGCGGGCAGGGTATCGGCCAGGTTCGGGGTGCAGCGTATGCTAGTCGCGGCAGAAAGCGCCGCGCTGCTGATTCCCGCGCTGGGATGGACGACGCTTGCAACGGCTGACGGCGCGGGATCCATACCGCCTGTTGCGTGGGTCGCCGCCGCGATGTTCCTTATTGGGTTCACTAGAAGCGGATTGGTGGGTTACCAGGCGTACATCCTAGAAGTGATTGATCCCGCGAAGAGCGTCGGCCCGATCGTCGCGAAGAATCTCGCCATGCTGCCGTTCTCGTTTGCGGGCGCGGTTATCGGGTGGTACCTGGACGGGCATGGTTATCACGCAGTATTCGCCGCGCAGTTCATCGTGGGATGTCTCGCGCTGTTCTGCGTCGCCGGTTTGAAACGCACGGTGTACCCTTCCGCCACTGCGGCGAATTCGCCGAACTCACACCAAACAGCATAACAGTAAGAGGAGGTTCGCGCCCGATGCCCGATAAACATTCATACAAACTGACCTATAACCAAGCGGCTGAACGCTGGATTGACGCGCTACCGATGGGCAACGGCCGCTTGGGCGCGATGGTCTATGGTCACGCGAACATCGACCGCATCCAATTAAACGAGGACAGCCTATGGTACGGTCGGTTCATCGACCGGAACAACCGCGCGACGCTGGCCAAGCTGCCCGATATCCAGCGCGCCGTTCTAGACGGACGCCTGGAAGAGGCGGAGGATCTCATCAGTCGCTACATGATTGGCGCGCCGAGCACGATGCGCCACTACGAACCGCTGGGCGAACTGGACGTCGCGCTGAACGTGCAAACCCCGTTCGTAATGGGCTGGCTGCCCAACAGCGACGGCGTCGAATCGTATCGTCAGGAGCTCGACCTGACGACCGGCGTGCAGACGATCACCCACAAGAAGGACGGCGTGACGTTCACCAAGGAGATATTCATCAGCCATCCCGATCAGGTGATGGCCATGAGGATCAAGGCGGATAAACCCGGCGCGATTCGGCTGGTCGCGCAGATGGATCGCTGCCGCATATTCGACGAAAAGACCCCCGATCATCGCCGCCCCGGCAAATTCTCGCGCGGCGGCGGATGGGCGGGTATGCTGCTGGATCATAATCATACGATCAGCGCCGACACGCTGCTGATCGCCGGCAACGCGGCGGGCGTGGAATTCGCCGGCGCGGTGCGGGCGGAAACCGATGGCGTGCTGGACGATCCATACACGATGCTGTCGGTCAGCGGCGCATCGTACGTAACGCTGTATCTCGCCGCCGCGACGGAGAACCGCGAGGCCGATCCAACCGCCGCCGTACTGGCCGCGCTGGACAGGGCGGTGTCGATGGGCTATGAGACGATCAAGGCGCGGCACATCGCCGACTTTGAATCGCTGATGTCACGCTGCACCCTCGCCCTTGGCGAAGAACCGGACGCGCCGACGGACGTCCGTATCGACCGGGCGTCGAAGCATGAGCTGAAAGGCGGATCCGATCCTGCGCTGGCCGCGCTGTACTTCATGTTCGGGCGGTATCTGATGGTCGCAGGAGGCCGCGCGGATTCATACGCGCTGAATCTTCAGGGCATATGGTGCCACGAGTTCATCCCATCGTGGGACAGCAAGTACACCATCAACATCAATACCCAGATGAATTACTGGCCCGCCGAAACCACCAACCTCAGCGAGACGCATATGTCTATGTTCGCCCTGATCAAAGCGATGCGGGAGAAAGGCCTGGAAACCGCGCGCGTGATGTACGGCTGCCGGGGCGCGGTATGCCACCACAACACCGACCTTTACGGGGACTGCGCGCCGCAGGACGTGTACCTCGCGTCCACCAGCTGGACGACGGGCGGGGCGTGGATGGCGCTTCATCTTTGGGAGCACTACCGCTGCACGCTCAACCTGGCGTTCCTGCGTGAATGGTATCCGGTCATGCGCGACTTCGCGCTATTCTTCGTCGATTTCCTGATTGAGGACAAGGATGGCGCGCTGGTCACATGTCCGTCGCTGTCGCCGGAGAACCGGTACATCCTCCCCAACGGACACGATACGCCCATCTGCGCGGGACCGGCGATGGATAACCAGATACTGCGCGCGCTATTCTCGGCGTGCATTGAGGCTGATAAGCTGCTCGGCCTCAACGATGAACTCGCGCCCGTGTTCGTCAAGACCGCGAGTCGTCTGCCTAAGAACGCCATCGGCAGCAAGGGCCAGCTCCTTGAGTGGCGCGAGGAGGTTCCGGAGATGACACCGGGCATGGGCCACATCTCGCATCTATGGGGCGCGTATCCCGGCGACGAGATCAACTGGAAGGATAGCCCCGACCTGCTGGATGCCGCGCGAACCTCGCTCAAACTGCGCGTGGATCACGGAGCGGGTCACGGCGGCTGGCCCCTCGCCTGGTATATATGCGAGCACGCGCGTATGCTCAATCCCGAGGCCGCCGGACTGGATATCGATCAGATGATGGTGTCGAACGGTTCGCGCAACTTCATGAACGGCGGCTGGCATGTGTTCCAGATCGACGGCAACCTGGGCGCGACGGCCGGTATCGCTGAGACGCTGATACAGAGTCACACCGGGATTATTCACTTGCTGCCCGCGCTGCCGCCTCACTGGCTGGATGGCGAGGCGAAGGGTTTAGTCGCGCGAGGCGCGGTAACGGCGGATATGGTCTGGAGGGATGGCGGATTGACCCGCGCGTCGCTGACGCCCGCGAAGGATGGCGCGCTCCAGGTTCGAGCGTCGCTGTCGAACGTGATCGCGAATGGCGCCGATGTTCCGACACGCAAAACGGAATGGGGTTTCTCATTCGACGCGAAGGGCGGCACGACGTATATATTGTCGTAATTCAAACCCGACGTCGAAAGGACGATGACGATGATCGGTTTCACGCGGCGGATGCTCTCGATTACGGCGGCGATATTTGTCGCGCTGTCATGCGCGCGCGCCGCCGCCGCCGAGACCGTCTTTACATGCTTCATCAACCATACGTGGTACCCGGTATCCAGTTTCACAGGCATCATACCGGAGGAGATAACGCGGCTAACAGGGGTGCGGCTGGATGTGACTATCGCGAAGGATCAACGCCAGCTGAACATGATGCTGGCCTCCAACGCTCTGCCCGACCTTATATTCACGGGCAGCCAGTTCGACGCGCTGTCCGATCCCGCCGTGTGCCTGGACTACGACACGCTGATAGAGCGCGCCGGGCTGGATTGGGATATCGCCGAGGATCTGCGCAGCAACGCGCTGATATTCTCCGGCGACGGTAAGCTGTACACGATTATCAATTACTACACCCGCACGCAGGATTGGGCGGACACGCGTTCCGTACCGATGACGGCGTCGCTGATGGCGCGCCAGGACATACTGGACGCGATGGGCAATCCGCCGCTAAACACAACCGACGATCTGATGGACGTATATCTACGGGTGCGGCGCGAGTATCCCGACATTATCCCGCTGATGTTCGAGTCGACGCATCGGTTCAACGCGTTCCGGGCGTACTTCGGCCTTGGGCTGACGGAGTTCACGCGCCAGCCGGACGGGCGGTATCTGTTTTTCGCGCGCGACCCGAGGTATAAGGAGATGCTGGCTTGGCTGAACCGTCTGTACCGCGAGGGATGCATCCCGCCGGAGAACTTCGCCGCGTCGACGCGGCAGGAGAGCGTGCCGTACAAGCAGGGCCGCGCCTTTTCATACAGCGCGTGCACTCAAAACGCCAACCTGTCGCTGGACAACGCGATCAAGCAGATCGACCCGTCCTATCATTCGGTGGAGCTGCCTCCGCTTCAGGACGCCAACTATACCATGTCCTCGCTGGGCTGGTCAGGCACGTTCATACCGCTGAACAACCGCGACCCGGAAACCGCGATCACGTTCATCCAATGGATGTTCACGTCTCAGGCGCAGCGGCTCACCCAATGGGGGCGCGAGGGCGTTGATTACACGCTGAACGACGAGCAGCTGCCCGTGTATTCTGCGGCGCTGATGGCGTCGCTGCAGGACGATTCGTATAATCAGATGTACAACCCATGGTTTCATTTCGGTTCGTCAGCCGTGCTGGAATCGGAAGGCCGATGCGCGCTGCTGCCGTTCGAGGACTACGCGGACGCGTACGACCAAATCCGCCGCGCGTGTATCAACAAACCGTGGATTATCGCCGCCGCACCCAAGACCGGAGATCCCGAAAAGCGCTCATATGACCGCATCCTCGCCGCCGTAAACGAACAGGAGACATACATACTCGTATCCGAGAGCGTCGAGGCGTTCGAGGCGCGATGGGAATCGTATCAGGATTCACTGCTGCTGATGGACGTTGAGGGCTTGGAGTTGCATATCAACGAAGCGATACCCGAACTTAAGTCAAGGTATGCGGCACCGTGAGGACACGCACGCCGCGCCCGCCTATACTCAAAATGACGACGCAATTCATGCTGCTGTACGGATTTCTCGCGCTGCTGCCCGCGCTGGTATTCATCGGCTCGTACTCGGCGCAGGTGTCGAACCGTCAGCGTCAGGAGATATGGTATCAGGAGAAACTGTTTCTCAGCCAGACGGCGGCGTCACTGAACCAGGCCATCGTCAGCATGGGCGCGGTCGCGGACACGTTGACGATGAACAGCGCGCTGATGGACATGCTGGAGGGTGTATACCCAACCGCGTCGGATGAGCTGATGGCGTACATCCGCGTTATCCAGCCCGCGCTGACCCAGTCCCAAGCCGCGAACCCAGGCTTGCGCGGCATGTATATCTATCGGTTTAACGAGACGTTTCTGTCGGACTCCGATCTGCTGTTTGCGACGCCAATGGTCAGCATTTTCCCATACGATCCGGCGTGGCTGCTCTGCAGCGGAGAGCCGTGCGGCATGATCGTCACTCCGGCGGATCCGGTGAGACGTCTGTACGGCGAGACGCTGGACACCGCTCTGTACGTCTCGTTCACGAGGGTGTTCGACCGTTCGTTCAGCCAGCAGGTAGGATTGATAGAGACGCAGCTGGATATGGATCGCGCGCTGACAGAGCTTGGCATACCGCAGGATCGCGGCGCGCTGGAACTGCGATTCGAGGGACGGTGGTATCCGATACGTATCACGGCGCGAGGCGCGCATCTTGACGACCCGCTGCCGGACAGCGAAGCCGCAACTATCGAAAAAGATCGAACGCTGATAATAGAACCTGTCGGGCTCACCCGCATGGAGCTGGCGTATGCGTTCGATCCATCGTTGGGCCAGAGCGCGGTTGGGGCGACGGTATCGATGGCGCTGTTACTGTTGCTGCCGACGCTGCTGGCGTACTGGTTCGTATATAGGCTGGCGCTGAGGCTGTCGCGGTTCGGGCAGCATATCCAGCAGACGGACGCTTCATCTCCTACCGCTTATGAGAAGAAACAACCCGACGACGAGCTAGGCGACGTGGTGAGCGCATACAACACACTGGTATTATTCCACAAAGAACTACTGGATCAAGTGCGCAGCGCAGAGCGGATGAAGAACGCCGCGACATACTACGCGATGAGTTCACAGGTGAATCCGCACTTCATGTTCAACACGCTGGAGAACATAAGGATGCGGATAGAGGTCGAGCGGTACGACGACGCGTCCCGTATGTTGCAGACGCTAGCGCGGTTCCTGCGATACAACATATCACTGCGCCAGGACAGCAGTCTTGAGGAGGAGTTGTGCCACATTGAGCGCTACCTGGTGATCTATCAATACCGTATGCACAGCCGAATAGAGTATTCGGTGAACAGGCCGGACGACGCGCCTTTGAACAAGGTTCGCTGCCCGTTCTGTATGCTGCAGCCGTTGTTAGAGAACTGTCTGCGCCACGGTATCCGCGACGAAAAGCCTCTGATAATAACGGTTTCGATAGAACCATCGGACGACGACTGGCTGATAGTGATTGCGGACAACGGTTCAGGTATGCGGCCGGATGAGATTGAATCGATGAACGAATCGCTGCAAGCGGCGGCGCCGACTGAACAAGCGGCACAGGCACAGGTAGGATTATCCAACGTGAACGCCAGGATAAAGTACTTTTACGGTTCTGGATACGGATTGCGGCTGGAGAGTAATGGCGACGGAGGGTTGACGGTGAGGGTGCTGATAGGGTGGAAGGCGGCGGACGCCGTATGAACATACTTGTAGTGGACGACGAAGCGGTCATTGTTGAAGGCATACTGCGTCACCTGCGCAAGATGGAGCTGGATGATCTGCGCGCTCAGGGGGCATATTCGGGCCGGGAGGCGCTGGCCGCTATGGATTTCTTCAGGCCGGATCTGCTCATCACGGATATACGTATGCCAGATATGGACGGACTGGAGTTGATAGCGAAGACGCGTCGGGCAGGGCTGTGCGACCGCTTTATAATCCTCACGGCATACGAGGTGTTCGAGTACGCGCGGCTTGCGGTGGAGAATCAGGCGCTGCGCTACCTGGTCAAACCAATCGACTGGCCGACGCTGGAGGCTCCGATACTTGAGCTGGCTCAACAGCGCAAGGCTGAAGTGAACGCGGATAACGTGCTGCGCCAGTATTCGCAACTGTTCGCGGTAGTGGAGAGGGAACACCTCTCACGCGCGTTGACGCAGGTGACGCGCATTATCAAGGCCAGCGATGGTATAGACGTATCGCTGACGCAGCTGGCCGCGCGAACTGAGTTATCGGAGAACTACATCTGCATCCTGTTTAAGAAAGAATTGGGTGTAACATTCTTACAGTATGTGTACGCGTTGAGGGTACGAAGGGCGATGGAACTGCTGCTGACCGAACCGGACAAGACGATTGAGGATATTGCCCGACGGGTGGGGTATCAGAGTGACAGGCAATTTTTCCGGGTATTTCGGGAATGGACGGGTATGTCGCCGCATCAGTTCCGGGTGCAGAACGGCAGCGAGGCGCGCGGCGCATCCGCGCCTTCGTGAAGTGCACTACGCGCCCTCGCTATGCCCAACTCACGTCCCCCTCCCGACCTCCCCCACGGGGAACCCCCTCTGTCGCTGCGGAGATAGGTAAGAATCCCTTCGGGAGTCTGCGGATACGCGCCCGCTTCGCGCTGCGCGCCGCCACATCTCCCCCTAGGGGGGCGATGAGGGTTGTCGTTTACGACGTGGTTTGCAAGCAACGGGGAACCGGTTGCGTTCCGGAACAGACTATCCAGGTAAAACCGGCAGTCCGAAGCCGGTAGATTGTGTATCACGATGGTCCAGGCGAAGCCTGGTCAGGTTTCGAAAGGGCGGATAGCCCGCGGCGCATCCGCGCCTTCGGGAAGGGGATTGAGGTCCCCCTCCCGACCTCCCCCGGGGCTTGGAACTAGGGCACGGAGGAACGAGTTGCGTTACGAAATAGACTATCCAGGTGAAACCGGCTGGAGGGAGCCGGTAGATTGTGTATCAGGATGGTCCAGGCGAAGCCTGGTCAGGTTTCGAAAGGGCGGATAGCCCTTCGCAGGGTCCGGGACAGAGTCCCGAAACTCCCGTGCACCCCCCTTCGGGGGGGAAGGGGGGCGTTCCCCA
>JAISBH010000058.1 GCA_031266295.1 Oscillospiraceae bacterium
GCAAGTGCTTGGGCTGGCTCTCTCCTAGAGAAGCCTTCTTCTCCATGTGTTGCACTTGACTTGACAATCTGCCATCCGCCCTTTCGAATCCTGACCAGGCTTCGCCTGGACCATCGTGACACACAATCTACCGGTTTCGGCCAACCGGTTGTGCTTCGATACTCTATCTCGTAACGTAACAGACAACCCTCATCGCCCCCCTAGGGGGAGATGCCGCCGCAGCGGCAGAGGGGGTTCCCCGGCGGCAGAGGGGAGGTTGAGAGGAGGACGCCAGCAATCCCAAATTTGGAATTGCTGGCCGATATTTAAATACCCTTGCAAAATCCTGCGTTTGCTGTATACTATACCAAGGAAGGGTAAGGTGGTTGTGTGATCGGCGATCGCGAAGGGAATACCCTGCCGTTCAGAGCCATTGGCGAAAGCGGCAGCACTGCGGCGGCCATACTTGAAAGCGTTTACGCGGCGTTGAAGGCGAAGGGTTACGACCCTGTAACGCAGATAGTTGGGTACCTGATTTCGGGCGATCCAACGTATATAACCAGCTTCAACGGCGCGCGTTCATTGATATGCCGGTTGGAACGTGATGAAATACTTGAGGAATTGACCAGGTTTTACCTGGACGCACTGGATCGGCGATAATCGGTTCCAATGCGTTCCTTATTGAGTGATAAATCGCGGAATCCGCTGATTCCGCGTCTTTGTTTCGGTTCGCTGGCGATCAGCCCGCTCCAGCGGCAGTTCGCGCCATTAGGCGGCGCGCAGCTGTTGTTGTACGCGGCACGTCAAGGTGTGACGATGATTGATACCGCAGAATACTACCAGAATTATCCGTCAATAGCTATAGCGCTGCGCGAACAACCTGATTTGACCATTATAACTAAATCATACGCGTGGGATCGCGCGGGCGCGCTGGAATCGGTCAGCAAGGCGCAACGTGAGATGGGACGGCAGTTTATCGACGCAATGTTGATGCACGAACAAGAGGGAGAATTAACCGTTCGCGGACATTGGGACGCTCTTACAACGTATAGGGAACTGAAAGCGGCGGGAGAAATCGGCGCGGTCGGATTGTCGACGCATAGGATAGCGGGAGTGCGCGCGGCAGTAAAATTCAAAATGGACGCTGTGTGCGCCATAATAAACATGGACGGACTAGGGCTGACTGACGGATCGCGGGATGATATGGAACGTGCTCTGATGGAAGCGCACGAAGCTGGTCTGTTTGTCGTCGGGATGAAAATACTAGGCGGAGGGCACCTGATCGGACGGCGGAACGACGCTATAAAGTACATACTGGGACTTAATTTCCTGGACGCAATAGCGGTAGGTATGGCGTCTGAAGCGGAAATAGATTATAATGTATCCGTGTTCCAAGGAAATGTTCCGAACGCGAATGCGGCGCGAATCAGCGGCGAAACAGCAAGGACATTGATGATAGAGGAAGGATGCATCGGATGCGGCAGATGCGCGGAACGCTGCGGTCAAGGCGCAATAATAATGGAATCGGGCTGCGCGCGCGCAATTCCGGAACGGTGTATTCGGTGCGGGTACTGCGCAGCGGTATGCCCACAGGTCTGCATCAAGATAGTCTAATAGTCTCTCTGATTATCCACACAGAATGTTGATAACCCCGCGCAAAACCTGTGCTCCCACACCGTAAACCTGTGGAAACGGAGGCCGACGCCGCTTATGACGTCTATCGTGTCTAGCTATGTCTGATGAGCGTTTAGCCGCATTAGACGTCGGCGACCGCCGCATAGGCGTAGCCGTGTCCGACGCGTCACAAACGCTGGCGCAGCCGCTTGGTATATTCATTCATAAAGGATGGGCTTCTGATATCCAAACATTGCGGCACATGTTGGAACCATACGGCACAAGCCGCCTTATCCTGGGAGATCCGCTGCAAGAAGACGGCTCCCCCAGCGCGCAGTCGGCGAAAGTTCACGCGTTCGGCGGCGCGTTGTCACAATCGGGTTTCGACATTGTATATTGCGACGAACGCGAAACTAGTCAGGAAGCGGCCGCGCTTCTTCGTACAGCGGGCAGATCCGCAAAGCGCGGCAGTATAGACGCGGCCGCAGCAGCATTGATACTGCAGCGGTACCTGGACGGAGCAAGGAATTGACAGTTATCGGAACTAACTGTATTCTAGGGTCTGTTCGAAAAAGATCGCAGTGGGGATTGGGGTGGATTTTTCGTCCCCACAAGGAGCGTGGAGGGAGGCGGACTGGAGGTCCGCTGACCGGAACAGCGACGCAGTGGGGGCGGAAAAGACGCCCTAAGACCCCTGCGGGATTTTTCGAACAGACCCTAATATAAACCTATACTGCGTATCTCTAAGAGTTTCCATGGACTCACGACGGATTGTCGTCGCTCGCAAAGACGAGAGTTCTTAGCGGTACAAGGTATAATAGGAGCATTGACATATGCCGAAAGCGGACGAGTATACGAATCATCTAGGAGAGGCGGAACGCGCCGCCATGGGTGAGATCGAACTGATCGATGAGGAAGGCCGTATGCAGCGGTTCGAACACCTGCTCACATTGTCGCACAACGATATATCGTATCTTGCTCTGACTAGCGCTCGTGAATCGGGTGATTCCGACCCCGACGAGATCTCGGTCGGATTCCTGAGGATTGAGCCGCAGCCAGACGGCAGTGATATATATAAAGACGACGTGCCAGAATCAGTCGTTGACGAACTGTTTATCAAATTGGATGAACTACTAGACGAGGATGAAGACTGCGATACTGAAGCGGATGAGGACGATACTTAGCGGTGTGAAATATAACAAACGATTGATCATCCGCGCTTTTGGATGGGACTGTGGATGGATTGTTAACGCGCCGCGGCTTACCAACAACACGGCGCACAGCCAAAACCCGTGCGGTCATGGGCGGTTTCAGGCTTATCCACAGTTTCAACCCCTCTACTCCTACTACTACGACTTATATATTCCTCGTCAACTGAAGGGAGAGAAATCGAATGCGTTTCCGTTGTCAAACGAAGCAGCTACAGGATGCAGTGAATATTGCCGTTAAAGCAGTCAGCGCCCGACCCAGCGTTCCTATACTTGAGGGATTGCTGCTGGAGACGGACGAGAGCGGGATTAGGTTGGTCGGATCAGACGAACTGATGACGATCGAAACGTTTATAGACGCCGCTGTTTTGGAGGAAGGCCGATTGGTTCTTCCGGGCAGGCTACTGTCTGACGTCATTCGAAAGTTACCCGACGCGGACGTCGAGTTGCGTTCCGACGAGAGGAATCAGTCGTGTAAGGCAACGCTGCGTTGCCTTGGTTCACGGACGATGCTGACGGGGTTGAACGCGAACGATTACCCCAAAAGACAGGACGCCGAAGAGAAATCTGGGTTTGCCGTGCCTCAGGATAAATTACGTACTCTGATTCAACGGACGCTGTTCTCAGTCGCGACTGACGAGACACGGCCGATTCTGACTGGATCGCTGTTGGAGATACAAGAGAATCGGTTGATTATGGCTGCGCTGGACGGATTCCGCCTGGCCGTTGCGCAGACTGTAATGCCGGAACCATGCAACGAAACAAACGAACCAATGCAGGTCGTAATTCCAGGAAAGGTATTGAGCGAGCTGCAGTATATACTCACGGGCGACGACACGCCTGTTGATATCTCCATCAACGATCGGTATGTAAGGTTTAAGGCGGGGCGAACGCTGATGACCGCGCGGTTGCTGGAAGGCGATTTTATGCGTTACCGCCAGATTCTGCCAACGGAGTGGCAGACGCGCGTCATTACGCCGGTGTCGGCGCTGGGCGCTGCGCTGGATCGCGCGTCACTGATCGCGCGCATGGGCAAGAATAATCTAATTCGGCTGAATATCGGCGATAATACGCTGACGATGTCCTCCAACGCCGATCAGAATCAGAGTGAGGAGGAGATTGAGGGCGTCGCGACGGAGGGCAAGCCGCTTGAAATCGCGTTTAAGGACAAGTACCTAGCCGATATACTCAAGGCGATTGACGACGATGAGATAGAGATACGGTTTCAAACGAGCATCAGCCCGTGCATCGTTAAGCCGCTCGAAGGGGACGATTACCTGTACTTAGTGCTGCCGGTGCGTGTGTATACCGCGTCGTCGATATAGGGCGGTGTTATGCGTGTGATTCGCGCTGAACTGCGCGCGTTCCGAAATTACGCGTCCGTAACGTTTGAGCCGGACGCAGGTATTACCGTATTGTGCGGGAGGAACGCGCAGGGCAAAACTAATCTGCTCGAGGCCGTTGTGCTTTGCAGTGTCGGCCAGTCTCATCGTACGAATCACGACCGGGAATTAATTCATTGGGACGCGCCGCGAGCGAGCGTGTCGCTTGAGACCGAACGACGCGACGGTACCCATGACGTGAAAATCATTCTGAATCGCGGCGGAGGAATGCGCGTCAAGCAGGTGCTGATCGGTGCGTCGCCCGCATTGCGTATCGGTGAATTGATGGGACACGTGCCGAGCGTGCTGTTCTCGCCCGAGGACTTGAGTTTGGTAAAAGAGGGTCCGGGCGAGCGGCGGCGGTTCATGGATATGGCGCTGTCGCAGCTGCGGCCGCAGTATTTTTACTCATTGCAGCAGTATTCACGCGCGCTGAAACAGCGCAACGGTCTGCTGCGCGCGCTTTCAGTATCGTCCGCAACCGCGTCTGAGGCGGCGTCTCAGTTGGAACCATGGGATGAGATACTGTCGCAGACCGGGGCGTTAATAATAAGGCATCGGGTTTGGTTTCTTGATCGGCTGGTACGAGACGCCAGGGACGCTCACGCGCATCTATCCGGTTCGAATGAGACGCTGGCGGCCCGGTTCATCTGTCCGTTTGACAAGGAGGACGATGTGGTGCGCGCGTTGCTGGAAGCGCTGAGGAACGAGCGCGCACGTGATTTGACGTCTCGGGGAACCAACACGGGTCCGCACCGTGACGACTTTGAGCTAACGCTGAACGGCAAACCGGCGAGAGTATACGGTTCGCAGGGACAGCAGCGTACAGCCGCGCTCGCGTTGAAGCTGGCCGCGTTTGCGACGATACGCGATGAGTTGGACGATTCGCCCGTGCTTCTCCTGGACGATGTGATGTCAGAGCTGGACGCGGAACGCCGCTGTCGGCTGCTGTCATGGACGCCGGGGGTGCAGATGATTATCACGTGCACGGATGAGAGCGATTTGGCCGGAGCGGCGGTGGGGAAGATGTACATGGTCGACAATGGTACGATTGTTTAATTTATAAACCGCTTTTATAAATTGTTTTTGTAAACGCGTTTAACGGTTGCGTTCAATGAATACGATATTTAATAAAATCATTGACATCATATATCCTCTTGATTGTCGCTGCTTGGCGTGCGGCCATACGTTATACCATAACGAGCATATGCTTTGCGATAAATGCGCGGCCGGGTTGAAGCCTATCGAGGGCCGCCGCTGCCGCGTGTGTTCGCGTCGGCTGTATATGGAGGAAGAGCTGGCCGAAGGCTTATGCGGCGGATGCAGGCATTTGCCTTTAGAACGGAGGATATTCGGCGGCGCGCCGTTTGATCATGGCGAAACGGCGGCGCGGTTGGTGTACGCGCTGAAGTACGAGCACATAATAGCTGCCGCAGAGCCGCTCATTCCTGGAATGCTGAATGAGCTGCCCAAAGGATTCGACGCGCTGGTGCCAGTTCCGCTGCACGTACGTCGGCAGCGAGTGCGTGGGTATAATCAATCGATGGCGCTATGCGAGGCGTTGGGGCGCGCGTCCGGTCTGCCCATATTGAACGCGTTGCGTCGGACGCGAGCGACGCGCCAGCAGATGAAACTAGCTGCCGATGAACGAGAAGCCAATGTCAGCCGAGCGTTTGAGGTGATCAAGCCGGTTGGAGGGAAGAGACTGATTATCGTCGACGACGTGCGCACGACGGGTTGGACCATACTTTCTTGCGCCGATGAACTGTATCTGAAAGGGGCGATAAATGTGCGTTCGCTGACCGCCACGCTGGCCGTAATTGGGAGATAGGCGCGCCTGATGTCGAACGCACGACACGTTTCGTAACGCCATTCGACACATAGGTGTTAATTACACAACTATACTGATGACACTGGTAGTATACTTATCATGTTGAGGTGTGTCATGGCGGAGTGGATTGCCCAGCTGCGAGACAAGTCGGCGACGCGAGTAAAGGTTCCCTGGTTTACGCGGGCGCCGATATCCAGCGCGCGTACGGCGCGACTGGCTGCTCTGGCCGTGGATACGCTAGCGGGGCTGCTGCTGTCCCAGGCGTCGTTCTTTGAGGGCGGAATGCCTTTCGCCGTGGCCTGGATGGCTGCGCGGCTGTTATGGGATCGCTGGCCGTTGGGAACACTGATAGGCGTCGCTCTGGGATTTGTGATACGATGGGAACCAATCTCGTGGATGAACGGCTGGCAGATGGCCGCGTGTGCGCTGCTGCTGATCACTAAGGGATTGCAGCCGCATATTGCGTTACCCGCGCCATGGGCGATGGCGCTGATGGCGGGTTTATTTGCGCTAATACCCGCGCCGTTTCTGTGGCGCAGTCAGGCGCAAGTGGTGTCGTGCATGATCTGCGCAGCATCGACGGCGATAATGACGCCGGTATTCGATCGGGTGGCGGCGTCGTTCAAGCAGCGCGCGTATCTAGAATCCGATGATCGGCTGTGCTGCCTGGTCGCGCTGGCCGCGATGTGTCTAGGTGGAGCCGCGCTGACCGTCGGCGGGTTTCATGTTGGCGGAATGCTGGCGGTATATTGCGTGCTGAGTCTAGCGTGGACGGCTGAAGCGGGAGCGGCGATCGTTGCTGGGGTGGCTTTGGGCGTCGCGCTGACGCTGGGTGGGATGTCGCCGTTCTGTATGATCGCGTTGGCGATGATTGCGCTGGCCGCGTCGCTGTTGCGCGATACGAAGCGCGTTTGGCTCGCTGTCGCCGCTATGGCTGCGAACGCGTTGGTGGCGCTGACGATTAGTTCCGCGCGCGAGACGCTGTTCGCGTTTCCACATGTGCTAGCGGGCGCGGCGGCATTCTTGATTACGCCCGCTCCGGTTTGGGTTACGATCCGGGCGTCGCTGGAGCGTGAGACAACGACCCAGACCACGCCCAGCGGCGTCGCGATCCAGTGGATTCAAACGAGCGCGAACGCAATCGCCTCGATGGCGCGCTCAATCCCGCATCCCGATCTGACCGAGGATGGCGAGATAGAGCAGCTGGCGGCATTACTTTGCGAGAACTGCGTTCAGCGCGGCGTGTGTTGGAACGAGCGGTTCGAGGATACGACGCTGACGCTCAGCGATCTTCTGGCCGCGTCGCGCGACGAGAGTATGCAGCCCCGCGAGTTGATTCACCTGGCTAAATCACACGGATGCCAGCGGTTTGACTTCATACCCGACACGTTGAAACAGGTTAACCGCGCGAAGAACAGGCTAAGTTCGTTCGAGGCCGCGCAGATGCAGGCCAGCCGTCTGGCTAAGACTCAATTGCAGGGGCAGGTTGCGCTGCTAAATCAGCTGTCGACGCTGTTGGCGCAAGCTGCGGCCGTCGAGCCATCCGAACGGCTGGCGATTTCACGCGCACTTTCCAAGACGCGATGGCGCGTCTGCACCGCAATGCCCTATCGACTGGACGATCTGCTGCAGATCGTGCTGATCCCGCCCGAGAAGGCGGACTTGGGCGAACCGCCGCTGACCGCGCTGTCACGCGCGCTGGCGATGCCGCTGGTATCGAAGCCGCTGTGGGATGGACTGGTGTACGTTAGCCAGCGACCCGCGCTATCAGTGGTAGCGGGCATCGCAACATGTCCGGCGCATGGCCAACTGGAAAACGGCGATGGCTGGAGATCGCAGCCATTGCCTCGAGCTCGTCACATGCTGGCGTTGTCCGACGGGATGGGACACGGTTCCGATGCGGCGAAGGAGAGCCATACGGTTCTCAGCCTGCTGACGGAGGGTTTTCAGGCCGGTTATGGGCGTAAGGAACTGCTCTCGATGGTCAACGATCTTGTGCGCACCACCCATAGTCAAGAGCGTTACGCGACACTCGACTTGTGCGTGCTTGATCTCAAGACTGGAGACGCCGCTTTTGAGAAGATGGGCGCGTGCGCGTCGTTCCTGATCCGCCAGGATCGATGCCGCAAGCTGTCCGGCGGCACGCTGCCGATGGGCATTCTGGAGGATGTCACGCCTAAGAGTTTCCGGATGAAGCTGATCGCCGGTGATCTGCTGGTGATGGTCAGCGACGGGATCGTGGACAGCTTCGAACAAGAGGACGCAATGCTGGCTGTAATGGCGCGGCTTTCACAGGAACCGCCGTCATTCGCGAATGAATTGCTGCGTGCTGCGCTTCAGCGAATGGGCGATGAAGCCCGTGATGATATGACCGTGCTGGCGGCAAGGCTGTCGGCGGAGATGTTTACGGAATAGCGCGCTGAATAGCGTTATTAAATAAGTCGTATATCGCGCCAGCAATTCCAAAATTGGGATTGCGCCCCCCTCCCGATCTTCCCCCTGAGGAACCCCCCTCTGTCGCTGCGGCGACATCTCCCCCTAGGGGGGCGATGAGGGTTGCCGGTTACGTTACGAGATAGAGTATCGGAACATAATTGGTTGGACGAAACCGACGGCTTGTGCGCAAACGATGGTCCAGGCGAAGCCTGGTCAGGATTCGAAAGGGCGGATAGCGCGGCGCATCCGCGCCTTCGGGAGGTGCGCTGCGCGCCCTCGCTACGCTCAACTCACGTCCCCCTCCCGACCTCCCCCGGGGCTTGGAACGAGAGAACGGGGGAACCGGTTGCGTTCCGGAACAGACTATCCAGGTACAACAGGCAGTCCGAAGCCGGTAGATTGTGTATCAAGATGGTCCAGGCGAAGCCTGGTCAGGTTTCGAAAGGGCGGATAGCCCTTCGCAGGGTCTGGGACAGAGTCCCAGGCTCCCCGCTGGGACGTTCCTCGTCCCAACGTTCCATCGTTCCAACCCTGCGCCCCGCCAGTAAAAATACTATAAAGAAATTGTCATCTCACACCATAGTGGCGGGGCGCTACAAACTTAAAGCGCATTCGATCCGCAGATCGAACAGCGTCCCGCCGCAGCGGCTCGCACAGCATCAAGAGACACATTCGTGTGATACAAGCTGCGGTATGGGTGCGTATGGCACAACGAGCGGTTCTAGCCCAAGAAAAACCCTAAATTTGGAATTGCTGATATCACGCGAGAACCATTTGACATTTCGCCGCTTTCGAACTACAATATTTCCATGCCGAAGTGGCGGAATGGCAGACGCCAGAGACTTAAAATCTTTTGTCCGTTAGGGCGTGCGGGTTCGAGTCCCGCCTTCGGCACGAAAGGAACCCTGAAAAGATTTCTCAGGGTTCCAATATTATTGTACCGCACCTATGTTTATACGTCAGTGCCTTGCATGGCGGAGTAACCGCGTTCGCCGGTGGAGATCTTTACCGCGTCTTCTACGCGTGATACGAATATCTTGCCGTCGCCTATCCGGCCTGTGTGCAGGACGCTCGAGGCTGTTTCCACTACCCTGTCTACCGGGACTGAACTGACCACTATGTCCATCTGCACCTTCGGCAGAAGATCCAGCGCCTCTATCTTTACTCCCCTATAGAAATCAGTCTTGCCCTTTTGCAGCCCGCATCCTACCACGCTCGTTACCGTCATGCCCGTCACGCCTATGGCATTCATAGCGTCCTTCATCTTGTCCAGATGCAGCGGGTTGAACAGTATCGTCACCTTGGTCAGTACCGCGCCTTCCTTCGTCTGCCCGGAGGGATACGCCTTCTCCCTCATCTCATCCTCTACGGTCTGTATCCTCTCGTTCACTGCGGGCAGTATCGACATGGCCGACATGGGCATGAAGTCCGCGTATGCCGAAGACAAGGCGTGTTCCGTCTTATCCAGACCCTGAATCTCGACCTCCGGCTCGACGCGCAGACCAATCGTCCTCTTTATCACGTTGAACACGATCAGCATCGTTACCGTAACCCAGGCGGCCACCGACAGCACGCCCAGCAGCTGTGTGCCCAGCAGCTTGAACCCGCCGCCGTACAACAGCCCGCCGTCCAGCGCGAAGAATCCCACCAAAATCGTTCCTAAAGCGCCGCATATGCAATGTACGCCCACCGCGCCTACCGGATCGTCTATCTTCAGTTTTTGATCAACGAACTCCACCCCAAGAACGATCACGACCCCAGAGATCACGCCGATCATAAACGCGCCGAACGGGCTTACCACGTCGCAGCCCGCCGTTACCGCGACCAATCCGGCCAGCGCGCCGTTCAATGTCATCGACACGTCGGGCTTTTTATACTTTATCCATGTAAAGGCCATGGTTGAGCACGCGGCGACGGCGGCGGCCATATTGGTCGTCATGAATATCCTGCCCGCCGATATGATACTCTCGCCTTCCATATTCACCGTCGAGCCACCGTTGAACCCAAACCAGCAGAACCATAGTATGAACACGCCCAGCGCGCCCAGCGTGATGCTGTGCCCCGGTATGGCGTTCGCCTTGCCATCCTTGTTATACTTACCGATGCGCGGGCCTAGTATAGCCGCGCCTATCAGCGCCGATAGTCCGCCCACCATATGCACCGCCGTTGATCCGGCGAAATCATGAAACCCCAGCTGCGCCAGCCAGCCGCCGCCCCATATCCAGTGCCCTGAAACGGGATATATCAGCGCGCTTATCACAGCGCTGTATATGCAGTACGCGCTGAACCTCGTACGCTCGGCCATCGCGCCCGACACGATCGTCGCGGCGGTCGCGCAGAACACGGTCTGAAATATGACGAACGCCCACAGCGGCACCCCGCTGGGCAGCATCGCCGAGTAATCCCCCCGGATCATGAAATCCAATCCGCCGACCAATCCGCTTGAGCCAGCGAACATGATCCCGAACCCCGTCAGCCAATAAAGCGGTGTGCCTATACAGAAGTCCATCAGGTTCTTCATGATGATGTTGCCCGCGTTCTTCGCGCGGGTGAATCCGGTCTCCACCATCGCGAACCCAGCCTGCATAAAGAACACCAGCGCCGTCGCGACCAGCACCCACACCGTATTTACGCCCGAGAATCCCGCAGCGGCCGCCTCGATAATTTCCATGCCCCACCCTCCTTAATAATCCACGAATGAACATTTATCATGAACGAGTTGCATTATATCGCACGACACGACGGTTGTCAACTAAAAAATGAATTTTCTCTCGCCTATTATTGCATTTTCAATATGATAACGCTTGTCCGTATTTCAAATCGCTTCCGTTTTAAGTGCGGCGCGACAAGGCTGACCCATCCTTACGAATCATGTATGGGCGGCAGCCTGCCGCCCGTTAAGCCATATGATCGCTCACCGAACCATATAGCGCTGGTTGCGTCATCTGCCGCTGTTCAGGCACTTGCAATAGTCGGTGGTGCTGGAACACCATACGACGCTGTTGTCGTACCTATTGCGCGCACGCAGCAACCTCTCCCTTACGGACGTCGGGTTGTGATTCGGGAGCGGGCCTCTGTAACCTATATCGAAGTTGTTGTATCCCTGCGTATATGACGACGACCAGAGTATGCCGAAGATATGGCTGGCGTAGAGACCCGCGTCGGTTACGGCGTAGTTGGCGACGCCACCGGCGCCAGCCGAGTTGCCGCTGAACGTCGTGCTCGCAGCTACTGTTAGGTTGCCCAAATTAACTCTCTGGGTAAATATCCCGCCGCCGTTTGAACCGGCTGTATTGCCAGAAATTGTCGCGCCGGAATTGATAGCGATACTGCCCGAAGCACTGCTTATTCCGCCGCCATTTGAGTCGGCTTTATTGCCAGAAATTGTCGCGCCGGAATTGATAACAATACTGCCAGAAGTGTTGCTTATCCCGCCACCGTTGTCCGCCTCATTGTCCCGGATAGACGCTCCGGCGCCGCCAACAATAACAGTCCCTGGAACGGCTCTAATCGCGCCGCCGTTCGAGACACGGTTGATGTTGTCCCTCAGAACCGCCCCCGCTCCTACGGATACGATGGAGTTGTCGTCGAACATCTCGATAATCGGCCCGGAGTCGGGGGGAGCGGAGGCTTTGTTTCCGTCAATTGTAATGCCTGTAGCGCCTCCCAAATACAGCTTTGCGCCAGACATGAGCCTAAACATGGGTCCGTTTAAGGACGGACCGCGGCGCAGTGTAAAAGGGCCTGTTATATATGACCTCAGCGTTACCGTTTTGTTGTCAGGTATAACAAGTGTGCGGGTAATCTCAATAGGACTGCCTACTTGAATGTCGTCAACTGTGTGCGAATCTTTAATCGCATTTTCTAAAGCCGCCATATCGTATGGGTAGTGATTCGCCCTGGGCGTCGGCGCTCTGGTACCTTTGTATAAGTTGTGTTGGCTGTAATATTTTATATTAAGAGATTCCGTCTCATTCACGACGATCATTCCTTTCTTGACTTGGAAGATAAGCCTTGACATTATTATGAGTATGCGTATATGGCATGTAATGTTACAGTGCCGTCTATAATCATTATCTGAACCGCAAGGCTGTGCGGCTGGGCATCCTTGCGCCGTCTTATCCATTGTGATACTATACGCGCGTACAGCCTTCATGATGTATGTGATGAAAGGGGAATATACCATGCCTGTCAGCAATTTATACGATCTATCCGGCAGGATCGCGCTGGTCACGGGCGGATCATACGGGATCGGCTACGCGATAGCGAGCGGGTTCGCGGCGTACGGCGCGCGGATCGTCTTTAACGATATCAATCAGGAGTTGGTAGATAAAGGTTTAGCGGCGTATAGGGAAGCGGGCGTCGACGCGCTGGGCTATGTATGCGACGTCACCGACGAGGCGGCGGTGCGTGATCTCGTCAAACAGGTCGAACGGGATGTAGGGACGATCGACATACTCGTCAACAACGCCGGGATCATCAAGCGTATCCCGATGATCGAGATGGACGCCGCCGACTTCCGCAAGGTGATCGACGTCGACCTGAATGCTCCGTTCATCGTCTCGAAGGCCGTACTGCCCGCAATGATTGCCAAAGGCGCGGGTAAAATAATCAATATCTGCTCTATGATGAGCGAGCTGGGCCGCGAAACCGTCAGCGCCTACGCGGCCGCCAAGGGCGGGTTGAAGATGCTCACGCGCAACATCGCCAGCGAGTATGGCCAATACAATATACAATGTAACGGCATCGGTCCAGGGTATATCGAGACCCCGCAGACCGCGCCGCTGCGCACGCCGGATCATCCGTTCAACAGGTTCATAATCAGCAAGACCCCTGCGGCGCGATGGGGCACGACCGACGATTTGATCGGCCCGGCGGTCTTCCTGGCGTCGGCGGCGTCGGACTTTGTCAACGGGCATATACTCTATGTGGACGGCGGCATACTGGCGTATATTGG
>JAISBH010000119.1 GCA_031266295.1 Oscillospiraceae bacterium
AAAGGCGCGGACGCGCCGCAAGGAGGAATAAACCATGCCAAGAGACGTAATCGTCGTCGTGCGCACCGACGCGAAACCACGCCCTACCGAGGCGCTGGATATCCTGATCGCGCACGCCACCGCAGCCACATCGCTTAAGACATACCGCGAACTGGACGAGATCGAGGCGGATTATCCCGTCGGATCGGCGGTATACGCCAAGGCGGCCGCGCTGTTTGACCAGGGCAAGACCACGCTGGCCGATACGCTGATACGCAAGGTCAGCATAGTCGGCTTCGCCCCGCCTGACTCCGGCGCGACGGCGGACGAGGCCGCGCAGGCCTTCCTGACCGCCATACAAACCCTGCAGCAGACGCAGGACGACTGGTATATCCTGCTGACCACGGCTAACGACGACTCGACCATCAAGGCTCTGGCCCAGTGGGCGGAGGACAGCGAGCCGACCGAGGCCGAGCTGGGCGCGGGCGCGGAGGATCACCGCAAGCTCTACTTCTTCCAGACCAGTAACAAGACGCTTGCGGTCGCGAATCGCAGGGCTATAGGGATCTATACCGCTAACCTGGACGAGCACGCGGACGCGGCCTTTCTGGGCGTAGTCGGGCCGTTCTACCCGACGAGCGTCACCTGGAAGTTCAAGCGCCCTCAGGGTGTGTCATACGCGACCCTGACCAACGGCGAGCGTGACCTGATGGACGCGAACCACCTGAACTACGTAACGCGCGAGTACAAGCGCGAGTATGTCAAGGAGGGTGTGTGCTGCGACGGCGAGTATATCGACGTGCAGCTGGGCGCGGACTGGATCGCGATCGCGATGCGCGAGCGGCTGTACGACACGCTGCTGAATAACCCGAAGGTACCTTACACCGACACGGGCTTCGTGATAATCGCCGCGGCTGTATACAGCGTGCTGGACGAGGCGGTGACGCTGGGGATCATCGCGCGGGACTTCGAGCTGGGCAGAGGGATATACAACGTGTACATCCCGCGCCGCGCCGACGCGACGGACGACCAAGCGCGTGAACGGAGGATGCCCGATATCATCTGGGAAGCGCAGTTGGACGGAGCGGTACACCGGGTCAAGGTCAAGGGCACGCTAAGCGCGACGCTGGCCACACTATAAGGAGGAGCGGGTATGCATAACGACAGACCAGTACTATACGACCCAATAAACGTCAACGTTACAGTTAAGGGCCGCGTGCTGATGGACTTCGCGCCGGATAAGATTGTCTCCATCACCAAGAACGAGGACAACTTCATTTCCGTAACAGGGGGGAAGGGCGACGTTCTCCTGACCGTCAACGCGAACGACAGCGGGGAAGCCGAGGTATCCTTGCTTCAAAGTTCGCCCAGCCTGGGCTACCTGCGCGACCTGGCCGAACGCCGCGCGCTGTTCGAGCTGCTGATCACCGACACGAACAACGACGGCGCGTTCATTATCAACACCCAATACGCCTACGTCAAAAAAATTCCCGACATAATTCGCGGCGGCAGGGAGGGTGCGAGTATCCCTGTAGTGTTCGGCATCCCATACCTAGAGCGGCGCGTACCCGGCGTCAGCGAAATTCTCGCGGCTTAAGCCGCGTGCCGTCGCTATTCCAGCCAATCCTCGACGCGCAGACCGCCGACGCGCGTGAACTCGCGTGTATTATGAGTGACCAGTACGCAACCGCAGGATAGCGCGTGCGAGGCGATCAGCGCGTCCATCACGCCGATCGGAAAGCCGGAGCGTTCCAGGCTTGCGATCACAACACCGTAACAGACTGCGGCGAATTGGTCGAAGGGTAATACGCGAAGCAGCGCGGTTATCTGGAGCAGCGCCCTTTCATTCCGCGCCGGATCGACGCTTTTCGCGATTCCATGACGCAGTTCGGCCAGCGTAATCGCCGATATGACCATTTCGTCGCGCTCATGGGCGTGAAGCGCCGCGAGCGCCGCCGGACGTTTCCTAAGCGCCGCGATAACGATGTTGGTGTCTAACATAAACGTCATAGCGGTTCCCTGACGCTGGGCGTTACGACAGGCCGACCGTCCGCGAAAACGTCAGGCGTGAGGCTGTTCACGCCGTCCATGAAGATATCCCAGGCCTTTTCCTTGGGATAGAGCAGCACCGCGTCGCCCAGTTTCGCGACGCATACCTCGGAGCCGGGGAAGTTGACGGACTTGGGCAGGCGCACGGCCTGACTGCGCCCGTTATAAAATAGCTTGGCGGTCATTGTCACGCGGATCACCTCGCTATTAGTATATACCGCGATATATCACCGTGCAATAGCTGAGGGAGAAATTAAGAACCCCTTCGGGGCAAACGAAAGGATGAACCAACATGGCCAGACGCAAACAGGTAACCGTAAATGGGATCGAATACGATCTGCAGTCAATCCCCGTGAGCGAGTACATGAAGTATAACGAAAAGTACGGCATGACAGGCAACAAAACCCAAAACCGCATGGCATATTTCGAGTATATTATGCGCGCCTGCATCGTCTCGCCCAAGGAAGTCGCCACGAACGGCATGAAGTATTTCGACGATAATGAGGACGATATCAATGGATTCTACGCGCTGATCGGAGAGATCGAATCCTTTCTTGGCGAGCGAAAGGGATCCGCAAGAAGCCTACAGACGAGCGAAGCTTAACGAGCCGTTCTGGACGCTGGTATTTCGCAAAGTCCTCACATACACCGAGGTTATGGGCATGAGCATAGGCGAGTTCGAAGAATGCTGGCAGGCCTACGCCGACTATCTCGAACAGCAGGAACGAGCCAGGCAGGCTTAAAGAGTGGAGGGGGAACGGGACATGGCGGAACTTAGAGACTTAACATTCGGCTTGAAACTAGACGGCAAAGACGCGGCCGAGACCATGTCCCATTTCCAGTCCACGGCGGCCAAGGCGGAAGCCTCCATGGCTAAGCTGAGTATAAACGCGCTCAAGAACAAAGCGGCTATAAACAACATGGCCGTCAAGAGCGTACTGGAAATAAAGAACCTGACCGCGTCAACGAGGGGCGCGGGCGAGTCCCTGGCCGACATCGGAAGCCAGGCGCAGGCCGCCGAGGATGCGATCGGACGCATGACGACCCACACCGCCGCCGATTCACGCCGCGTTGAGAGCGCGGCCAAGCAGGCCGGGAACGCGGTATCCGGCATAGCCGAGGGCGCGGACAGCGCATCAACGTTCCTGTTCGTCGGAATAAAATTGGAACTGACGAACCTGGGCAAAGAGGCCGACGCGACGAAGGCGAAGGTGGAGTCCGTGGACGACGTCACGACCCCCGCCAGCGCCGCGCTGGTCGACCGCGTGAACAACGTCAACGAAGAGGCCAAAAAGGTGGACGTGACCGCCGCTACGAATAAACTGAACGCTGTAGACGTGATCAGCGAGACGGCGGACGCCTCTGTAGGTGAGAGGATCGAGGCGGACAACGCCGCTGCCAATAATGGCGTGAACGTGACCGCCGCCACGAATAAACTGAACGCTGTAGACGTGATCAGCGAGACAGCGGATGAGTCCGTAGGTAAGAGAATCGAGGCGGACAACACCGCCGCCAATAATGGCGTAAACGTGACCGACGCCACGAAAGCGTTGGAGGCCGTAGACGTGATCGGCAAGACGGCGGACGCCTCCGTAGGTGAGAGGATCAAGGCGGACAACACAGCCGCCAGCAATGCCGTAGACGTGTCCGCCGCCACGAAGAAACTGAACGCCGTAGACGATATCAGCGAGGTCGCAGATGACTCCGTAGGTAAGAGGATTGCTGCGGACAACGCCGCCGCGAATACTGGCGTGAACGTGACCACCGCCACGGAAGCGCTGGAGGGAGTGGACACCGTTACAGTGTCTGTCAGCGCCGCGTTTGGCAGCCGCGTCGAGAGCATCAACGGGGAAGTGGACAGCATCGCCGAGGGCGCCAACGGCGCGAAGGGCGCCATAGAGGGTATAGACGACGGCGCGAAGGAACCGACGACCGCGCTTGAAACGCTGGCGGACAAGTTCATCACGCTGGCCGCCGTCAAAAAGGTCGCAGACGCGATAGGCCAGTACTTCAGCGAAGCCCTGGACGCCGTCAAGAACGTGGAAGCAATCAACTCCCAGTTCCAGGCCTTATTCAGCGACGAAAGCCAGGCGAAGGCATGGGCGGAGGAATACGCCTCCCAGCTGAATCAGTCCGTTTCCCAGATACAGGAACTCATGATCGGCTTCGATACGTTCCTGCGGGGCAAGGAAGTTGACCCAGAAACCGCCGCCGAGGCGGCCAAACAGCTGACCACCATCGCGGAAGATATAGCCGCCGAGACAGGCAGGCCGGTAGAAGAAGTCCAAAAGGCAATAGAGGACGCTCTAAACGGAAACAAGGAGGCCCTGATAGGTCTGGGCGCCGACGTGAGCGCGGCCAACGACCTGATTTCGATGGAAAGGTTGGGTCTAAAGGGCGCCTTTGAGGATTTGTCCGAAATGGAACAGTTATGGGTCCGCTATCAGACGATACTGGATCAGTCGATGTATCTAACGGGCACGGCAGTCGAGGTAGCGAACAGGGACTCCCAGACGCTCACCGAGGCGCAAACCAAGCTGGACTCCGCCACCCTGCAGGTCAAGGAGGCGTTCGGGGCGATATTCGCCGAATCCACGATGGCGGTAATCGACAAGCTAGCCGACGCGCTGCTGGGGATTGCGGACTTCCTGAATAAGTTTACCGCAGAAGACAACAAAAAAACCGAAACCTATCTGAATCCGGAAGCCTCTCACATCGATAAAGCCATAGCGTTCACTACCATGGATACCACACCGCAAGAAGGCGACTCCGCTCAAACCGAAGCCGTGAAGGCGAATAAAGCGGACTTCGCACCCAATAAGCTTCTTTTTTCCTTATTCAGTTCCTTATTACACGGAACCAGCATGAAGGATGAATACGCAAAAGGCGACGCCGCTATCCAGGAACGCAAGGACGTCTCAGCGCGGGATCTGATCCAAGCGTCGATGGAAGGCGAAGACGTCAAGCTTAAGGCGCTAGGCGTGACCATCGACGACGTCAAGACCTACGCCGGCTCCGTTGGGGAAAGCCTGTCCGACATATCCCCGGAGGCTATCGCCGCATCGGATGAACTGGCCGGACTGGCCAAGATAGTCGGGGAACTGCGAACGGGTATGGACGGCTTTCACCCCTACGCATGGGGCGCAGGGGCCTACAACGGTTGGGAAGGCGTCGACTTCGAAAACGCGCCTCGCAACGCCTCCGGCACGCCCAACTTCGAGGGCGGTTGGACGCGCATGAACGAGCGCGGCGGCGAGCTGGCATACCTGCCCGGTGGCAGCGCGATCCTCCCCGCCGACAAGACCGACAAGGTTTTGGGCGGCGGCCCGGTCTCCTTCAACACGACCATCATCATACAGGGTAATCCCGACCAAAACACTATAGATTCCATGCTTAAGCAGCAGAAGGAGCAGTTCGAGAAGTGGATGCGCGAGTCTAATAACCGCACGAACGGGCTGCGCGCGGTCAAGCACGCGTTCGCCTAGTTAGTCGGCTGAACGAAACGTTGCGTTTAAGTATAAAGCCTGTCGTACAGGGCAAGGACTTCGGCTACGCGTATTTGATCCAACCGCATCAGCCGCCCCATTTTGTAGTGAGCGTGGAGTTCTTCCAGGGCGTAGCGCCTCGCCGCGCGCGTATATGTTTTCTCCGTAAGGCCTGATTTAAGCCAGTCGATTATCTCGACGTCGTAGCTGTTGTTGGGCCTGCGCGAACTGAGGAACAACGCGACCGCGCGGGCGTCCTTCCCGGATGAGATAACTACTACCGGACGATCCTTCCCGCCGTGCCCTTCGTCGAACGGAACGAACGCCCAATACACCTCCCATTGCTTGAACGCGCTCATTCGTCGAAGTCCTCGCTTAGTGGTATGCCGTGCGAGACGGGCATCCTTTGCACGCGTTCGGAAAGCGTCGCCAGCCGGGGCGTCAGCGTTTCGAAGTCAGCGCGGATTTCATCAAGCGGTATATCCTCGTTTCGATATTGATGATTGCGCCAGCAGGGCAGAGTGCGCGTAAGATCGACCAGGCCGAACGCAAGGCTCGATTCGTGGTGCACCAGCACGTCGATCAGGAACTGCGCGTCCTCGTCGGAGACGTCGGACTCCGAATATCCCTTGGCGGGTTCCATAATGGGATTTTTCCCATTAATGCGCAACTCTCCGAATACCGCCGGTACGACCGGGCCGCTCTGCCACGCCTCCACGACGTCGCCGAACAACGGCGCGCCGCGCAGAACCAGACTCCAGCCCTGCGCGTAAAACAGGAGCTTGTGCAGGCGCAGGTTTGTCATATAGTCGCGGTCGGGACTTTTGGCGCATACGTCTATGAAAAAGTTTGCAGCGTCGATGGCGCGCACTCTATCGCCTCCTTGATTAAACTGCTTTATGGTTTCCGCGCGCCTTCACGAAGCGCTTTATAGTCGTACCCTTCCGCGAACTGGACGGATCCAAAAAGCTCGGTAATATCCTTGCGCTCGCGTCTTTCGACGAACTCAAGAATCGCCCGCTCGACTATTTCGCGTTTAGTCGTCAAGCCCGAAACGCGGCCAGCGCGCGCCATTAGTTCATCGTCAATAACGATGTTTGTTCTCACGCAATACACCTCCTATGTGATCGCGCTGACCGTTATTCCAGCAGATCGGAATGCGTTCCGGTGCGTCGAAGCGTCGCCGTTCCTTCGCCCGGTTCATATAGAACCAGCCAATCGCCTTGTATATGGCAGTCGATCAAGTTCGCGTTCACCAGCTTATGAGCCTTGTACTTAGCCGGAAGCGGCGGCGAGTTTTCAAGGTCGTGCAGGAACTCGACCACCAATTCGACGTCAAGGCCGCGCTTTACCGCCCTCTTTAGATCGCGCTTCCAGCTATGCGTGTCCTTAACAATCGTCATCGCCTGGTTCCTCCAACCAGGCGCGCATCCGCGTCGCCGCTTCGACCGCGCCGCTGTACGTGTTGAGTATTGGGCTATCCATCGCGGACAGCGTCTCGGCGTTCGCGCGATCCATCGCTACTGGGAACGGAAATCCCCCGTAATTTACGAACTTCCGTATCAACACGTTCAGCGCGTCCGTCAAACCCAGCCCTATCTGCGCGCAGATCTCCTCCGCCGCCTCTTTCAGTGCTGGCTCCATGCGCATATGCACTACCGCAGTCTTCATTATACCGCCTCCTTGCGTGATGCGACGTATCACATTATGATACATTCTATCACATTCTATGCACAAATGCAACGTTTTGTTCTCTCAACTATTCTTCGTAGCTATCAGGAGGTATGCCAATGGCCTACACACTATCCGGACACAAGGGCGGATACGTCCGGTTCATGCCCTTCGAGGGCACGGTGACCAAGGAGCGCGAGCAGTACTCCGGCCGCGTGACCCAGTACCCCGTCGAGTCCGGCGCGGACATAAACGACCATATGCTGATCGATCCGCGCAAGCTGACCATAGACGGCGCGGTATGCAATGGGCTGGCGGACGTATACGCGCTGCGCGCGATGCACGAAAACCGGGAGATATGCGTCTATGTAGGCCGCACCATGCAGGACGGCATGGTTATAACGTCGCTTAACTTCGACTATACGTCCCAGAACAAGTACGGCGCGTCCTTCTCGGCCACACTACAGCACATCCAGATCACCAGCGCGGAATACGTCCAAACCGGCGCGTATCCGATGAGCCTGCAGGACAAGGGCAAGGGCGCGGGTAAAACTACCCAAAACAAGGGACAACAGACGATCAAAATCACGGACAAGACCGTAAGCGACCACTTGGTCGCGAAGACGCAACCATCCTTATTCGACCGCACATCGGGCGCATACAACGGCTTAACTTTATAATCAGCGGACGCGACGCGAAGCCCCCTCTGTCGCTGCGGCGACATCTCCCCCTAAGGGGGCGATGCGAGTGGTCGACTTCCCGCCATGCGTCGGCGGCCTCGGCGGAGGTCGAGAGGGAGACCGCAGTTAGATGAGCAGACTATACCTATTCGACCCGCTCACGCAGACGGAATACATCGAAGTGGACGCGGCGTCCGTGCCATATACGGTTCAATTCAAGCTATGGGACGCTACGTATGGCCTGTACATACGCTACAATGAAGCGGGCGGATTCTACACCGTGGACTTGTCGGACGCGAACAATGTCACGCTGGCCTACGGCGCGGTCGTGCGGTATGGCAGACCCCTGTTCGGCCCTGTGGAGGACGAGCGGTTCCCCATGCCGGTGATCATACCATACTCGACGCTGGGAACCGAATCCGAGGTCACTCGCGAGAACCTGGGCAAGACCGTGCAGCTGTTCCTGTTCGATCGCAAGCTGCTGCAGTCCGCGGCGAGTGGCGCGTCCTCGAGCACGGTCACGAGCGACCCATCTGGCGTAGTGATCATCCCGCCCGTGCGCCCTCCCTCCGGAGGCGTGGACGAGAAGTACTCGCCGTACTATCATATGCACCCCATAGAGGGCGTGGTCGACCTGGCCGTGCGGCTGGAGTCGCTGGGACACTCGCCGATACCGCTGGACGATGTCACGGCCATACTAGCCGAAGCGGCGGCGGGATAGTATGTCGTACTGGATTCGCTCGGCCAACATGCAGATCGGCCCGTATCGGTACAACCTGGACGGCATGGAGTTTTCCTTCGACTGCCCGTTCGAGGACTCCGACGAGCCTGGTACATGCGAGGCGACGATAACCAACCTGTCCGAACAGACGCGTCACTCGATAGTCCGTAACCACCCGCTGATCATCAACGCGGGGTACGAGGGCGATACCGGCCTGATATTCAAGGGCGCTATCACCTCCTTTTCCAGTCGCCGCGAGGGGACGGAATGGGTGACTAGCATGACCGCGATAGAGGTCGAGGAGGAGTGGCTAACCAAGCAGGTCAACAAGAGCTACAAAGAGGACTCGACAGCCATAGCGATCGTCCGCGACCTGTGCAACATATTCGGCGTGGAGGTCGCCAGACTGGCGCTGCCGGACAAGAATTACCCGCGCGGGCGTCCGTGCGCCGGGCTGGTCAAGAACGTGCTGCGCGAGATCGTGACCGGGGACTGTAAGGCGCGGATGCTGATCCGGCACGGGCGGCTGTACATCACCGACCCGAACTCGCCTATCAACATGGGTTTCCTGCTCGCGCCTCATACAGGGCTGCTGGCCAGCGACGAGGACTTCGAAGACCCATACATCCTAGAAAATATAACAGCCCAAAAGACCCAGCAGGCCAAGGAGGATTCCACCAAGCTCAAGAGCCGTACATGCCTGCTGAACTACCAGCTGGGACCCGGCGACGTGATAATGGTGCAGAGTAAGTCGCTTAGCGGGCGGTTTATGGTCGTTCGAGGCTCGCACCGGGGGAGCCGATCGGGCGACTGGCAGACGGAGATAGAGTTGAAACCCGTGTAAAACTGGCTTAAAAGGTTTTTTGGGGGTTTTATGAGGAACGATAACTCGTACAGGTATGAACAGGCGCACGACGCGACGCTGCGCGAGAGCATGAGCGGCGGCGCGCTGGTGAAGGTTATCAAGTTCAACGACGAGGATGGGACGGTGGACGTGCAGCCCATCGCCAAACGTAACGTGAATGGCGTATACGAGGACAGGCCGCCCATACTGCATGTGCCCATAAGCAACCCGTCCGGGACGGGCTTCACCTGCCGCCAGCAGTTCAAGAAGGGCGACGTCGGCTCGATGCTGTTCTTCGACCACGACATGGACAATCCATACGCGGCGGGCGATAAGGCGCAGCCCAATACCCCGCGCGTCCACCAGGGCGGCGACGGCGTGTTCATGGGATCCGTCCCGGCGGGCGGAAAGCCGCACTCGCTCCTCCCGCCAGGGACGTATGGCTTCGGCGTAGATGACTCGAACTACCTGGTCATTTACCCGGACGGGCACATTGAGATAATCAGCGAACAGCCCGTTACGGTGAAGTCGGACCTGGACGTCATTGTCGAGGCTGGGACGGCGGCGAGCGTTAAGGCGGGCGTTTCCGCCTCGGTCGAGGCCCCGGAGATCACGCTGACAGGGAACGTTACCATAGATGGGAATTTGGCCGTGAGCGGGAACACGGACATAGGCGGAAATCTCAACGTGGCCGGGACGATAACGCCTTGGCCGACGGTGTAACAGGTCGCCGCAGTCAGCGTGCGGCGGCTATTGCGTCCTGCTCGTAATTGTGATACAATAACGAGCATAAGGAGGGCGTAATTATGCCGAAAATCATTCCGATTCGCGACTTGCGGCAAACATCCGCGTTGTTTGAAATGTGCCGCCAGGAAAACGAACCTGTGTTTATCACGAAAAACGGTTACGGCTCAATGGTGTTGATGACCATGGAGACGTACGAACGCAATATGGCCGCTTCAGACATATACGCAAAACTCATGGAGGCAAAAACGCAGGACGACGCCGGTATGGTTAGTGACGCCGGGGACGCGTTGCGTAAGCTGCGCGATACGTCGCATCCGCTCCTTCGGGAAGGGGTCTGACGACCCCCTCCCGACCTCCCCCGGAGCTTAGAACGGGGGAACGAGGTGGCAGCGGAGCGTCGTACCAAACTCCGGGGAGGTCGGGAGGGGAACCGCAGTTCCCTTCCCGAAGGAGCGGATGCGACGTCGCGCCGGACAGCGCAACGGTGTTTTTGGATGCGGTCGAGGATTGCTATAAGGTCGTTCGGGCGAATCCATACGCTTACGCAAAGGTGAACGCGCCTCTTTTTGCCTCCATGGGATACCGCCGCGCTCCGATTAAAAGATTCATTATGGTTTACCGCGTTGACGACGAGGAGCACAAAGTTGTTGTTCAGCGTTTCTTCTTTGGAGGAAGAAACTACGAAAAACTATTGTAACAGGAAAGAAAACTTTCGGGATTCTTTCCTATGCGCGCCCACTTCGTGCTACGCGCCGCCACCGACCGCTAACCCGACCAACCGCCGCGCCCCATCGGGACGCGGCTTTTTAACGCGCCTAACACGCCACTCACAAAGGAGGCCGCAATGATTACACCGGATGTAGTAGCCCACGCCAACATCAGGATCGAAGCCCAGCCCAGCGACCCCAAGCACGCCGCGACGGTCGAATTCGTCCAGGGTGTGGCGGGCGGGGATGCCAGCGCGGCGATCGCCCAGCACGACGTGTGCGCGAGCGCGCACGCGTCCATCCGATCGACAATCGCCAACGAAGCGACGGCGCGGGCCAACGCCGACTCCACGTTGCAGTCCAACATAGACACGCACGAAGCGAACGTATCCAACCCCCACCAGGTCGACTTGCAGCAGGTCGCAAACGAACAGGCCACTACCGGAGTCGTCCTGCCACAGGGCACGGCGGGCATATATGAAGGCGCGGCCGACCCGGAAAACAAGCTGCTGACCCGCGCTGAAGTGCAAGCCGAGAGTCAGGGCGCCATGCGCTATAGAGGTCAGCTAAAGTATGGCGCGATGACCGCAGACGATATGAACGCCATAACGGGTATGCAGACAAACGACATGTGCGGCGTGCAGGCCACGCAGCTGACATACAAGTGGGATGGCGAGTCCTGGCAGGCGCAGGCCAACGGCGACGACGCCACCGGCGACCTGTACGATATACTGTTCTGGTACGGAACCTGGGCGGACGGCAACACCTACAATGGCGACGTATCCGCCCAGATCAAGTGCAAGGACGGCGAGACCCACGAATGGGATCTGGTGGTGCAGACTAATCAGCTAGCGCCAGGCGAGGTCACGGACCTCGTAATAGGCAACCGCGCCCTGCTGGACAACGCGGGCCTGACCGAAGCGCCTGCTATCACCGCCAAGAACCTGACCGCGTGGCTTCAGGCGCTGCGCGACGGCATAAAGGGCGCGTTTGCGGCGCCCCGCTCCGTCTCCGCCCCCTTCACGCTGGTCGCGGAGGACTGGGACGAGAACAAGACCCAGACCGTATCCGTTGCGGGCGTCACGCTGGCGTCGAACGGCGTTATCCTGCCAGACCACGCCGTGACACAGGAGCAGGCGGACGCGCTGAACGCCGCGCAGTGCCTGGTCACGGATCAAGAGGTGGATGCAATCACCGTTACCTGCTTCGGCGTCGCGCCGACGGTTGATATACCGATGTTCCTGCTGCTGATGTGAGGAGAGTCGCTTTACTCCAAAACGTCGGCGTGCGTCCCCGTTGCGGCCAGTATAAGAGTCAGAACGCTCTTGTCGACCTTGTAGACTAAAACCCAATCGTCCTCTATATGGCAGTCGCGGTAGCCGTGCTTATCGCCTTTGAGCGGATGATCTTTGTGTTTCTGCGGGAGTGGGGTCGCGTTCAGCAGCAAACCGACTACCTCGTCCAAAAGCCGGGTATCATAGCCGCGTTTTTCCAAGCGCCTATAGTCGCGCTTAAATCGGCTGGTTAAATGCGGCTTAAGCATTCAGCCACGTTTTCGCTTCGTCCCACGTCTCGAAGGTATGTAGTTCCTCTTCGCCGCTCTCGATACGATCCAGAAGGGCGCGTGTTTCCGCATTCGATCTCGCGCGGCTTGGTTTGAACGGTAAACCGTCCTCGTGAAGCATCTGCTTGAACAGCATGTTTACGGCTGCCGAGGCCGTCATGCCCAGGTCGTTTAGTAACTGCGTGACCTGCACCAGGGTATCGTGCTCCACGCGGATGGTCAGCGCGTCGGATTTCATCGTATTACCCCCTTTCGCACGCTTATTATACTACATTGTATGCGAATGAGCAACGTTTATTCGCCGAAAGAGACATACTATATGATTCAGGTAATGCAGCGTCTTAAACCCGCGTCCTCACTAAACTTAATCTTCAGCGTTCCACCAACACAAACGCGCGTCGTCGAGTTCGACGGGCGCAGTTGGGATGAGTACCTGATCGATCAGACGTGTGAGATGACGGTTAGCGGCGTCTCGTCCGCCGACTGCGCCGTATGGCTGTGCGGCGGGGGTGGCGGCGGCGGGAGTGGATGGGAAGCCGGCACCGACACCAACAATCAAGGCGGCGCCGGGGGCGGCGGCGGAAGATGCGGTACATACGCGAATATCCATCTAGCCAGCGGCTCAATCGTTATTGGCGCGGGTGGCGGCGGTGGGCTGAAAGGCGCAACCGTCGTCGCCGACTGTCGGGGTCAGGATGGCGGCGTAACGCAGTTAAGTATGACTGGACAAGCAGACCGCACTGCGGACGGTGGCGGTGGCGCGACCGCTACCTTTGGCGGCAACGGTGGCAGCGGCGGCGGGGCAGGATATTATGCCGGTTCCGGCACTTATATCGGCTCGGAAGCTTGACACCTCGCTCCCCAACCCCGCAAAAAAGTGAGCGATAGCAAAGGAATATCGAAGGGAATAGAGGTTAAGTATTGAGTAATTTGAGATAATACGGTAAACTGTCCGTATCCTGATTACGTGAGGCGCTGCATGAGGCTGACGATAACGAGATCC
>JAISBH010000135.1 GCA_031266295.1 Oscillospiraceae bacterium
TCCTCTTCCCCCATCGCCCCCATAGGGGGAGTGCCGCCGCAGCGGCAGAGGGGGTTCTCCCGGCGATATCTCCACCCCTACGGGGGTGATATCGGAGGAGGAACCGGCTGCGTTACAAAATAGACTATCGGAGCACAACAGGTTGGCCGAAACCGACGGATTGTGTGCAAACGATGGTCCAGGCGAAGCCTGGTCAGGTTTCGAAAGGGCGGATAGCCCTTCGCAGGGTCTGGGACAGAGTCCCAGGCTCCCCGCAGGGACGTTCCCCGTTCCAGCGTCCCATCGTTCCAACTCCTGCGCCCCGCCAGTGAAATAGTGTAGTGGAATAGTCAACTTACGTTATAGTGGCGGGGCGCTAGTAATTTAAAGCGCATTCGATCCGCAGATCGAACAGCGTCCCGCCGCAGCGAGCAACCGATAATTGCGAAATGGCGAGCTACACATATAATTAACCCTTACGCCCTTACGCAATAATCTCCCCTTGCTCCAATAATATAGGGATGCGTTCCTGCCAAGCTCACTCCAAGCAGCACAAGCGGCATGATTCGGCGCATATCCATTACCTACGGTGCATAATCTTCCCAGTAGTTTCAGATAAGAGCAACGCATACGGCGTGGGGAGGAATATACATGGATATGCAGATCGTTCGCAACAATGTGGCATTCGAGCGCTTAATCAGCGAGGCGAATGAGCAAACCGTCGTCGAGGGCGAGGTCGCCTTGCCAGGCGGGATCCGGGACGAGGCCCACATCCTCCACACGGACGCGCGGTTGACCATTGACGACACCCAGATACTCAGCGACCGCGTCGCCGTGAACGGTACGGTAATATTCCAGATACTATATACCCAAGGCGACGCGAAACCGCGCGCGTTAGAGGCGTCAAGCGCGTTCACCCACCAGATGCCGCTGCCCGGCGTCGACACGCACGCCAGGCTCGCTACGTCCGGCGACGTGCTTGAGGCGCGCAGTCAGGCAGTATCCGGTCGGTTGCTGCTCCATGCCGCACTCTCGATCAACGCTCGCGCGCTGATGCATACGCCGCTGGCCGTCGTATCCGGCATCAACTCACTGCCGGGACTAGAGAGCAAGACGGCATCGGTCAGCCTGACCCAACACGTGGGTGAGGCAGCCGCAACGACCATGCTCCGCGAGGAGTTCGATCTGCCAGCATCCGCCGGCGTTCAGGAGACGCTATACGCCCGCGCTTATCCATACGTGCGCAAGATATTGTCATCCAACGGTAACGTAGAGATCGGAGGCGATCTGAGCATAGACGCGTACCATGTATCCACCCTGCCCGACAAGCCGCTGACCATTACTCACCATACAATCCCGTTCGAGGTAAACATGGCCATCAGCGCCGCCGAGGACGAAGAGGTCAATGTTCGCATAGGTCTGAAGGACATCGCAGTATCCAGCGTCGACGCGGGCGAGGGTGCGCGAGTACTGCGCGCCGAGGGACTGATACAGACGACGGCGTCCGCCAGCCGCGAGGATACGGTTGAGACGCTAGCAGACGCATACACGCTCACCGGAGACATGGTACAGCTAACCCGCGAGTCCGTCTCACCCGTTGCGCGCGAGACATCAACCCAATCAGTCCAGTCCGGTAAACTGATGTTTGAATTACCCGACAACGCCGCGCCGGTGCGCAGTGTGCTCGCGGCTTATATTAACCCGATTGTTGCGGAGTCAAACGCGCTGGGGGATCGGCAGCGCGTGGCTGGCGTACTGCATTCGACCGTCGTGTATCTGCCGTTCGGCGGGGACGCGCCGGTATCGGCCAGTGCGGATACTCCGTTCGAAGCGCTTTTTCAAGGCGCGCTGCCCGAAAACGCCTGGATCAGCGTTGACGTTCAGGAGGTCGAAGCCGCAGCGATCACAGCGGATCGCGTCGAATTGTCATACAGGATGTGCCTGGACGCCGATGGATACGAACTGGACAGCGCGTCCCTGCCCACTGACGTCACTACGCAATCCGTGCCCGTCAGCAAGGGCGGCATCGTGATAGTCTACCCCGGCCAGGACGAATCACTGTGGGATCTCGCCCGCAAGTACCGCATCACGCAAGAGTCGATTCAGACGATCAACCCGAACCTCAAGTCGGTGCAGCCCGGGAAGCCCGTGCTGGTGTTCCAGAGGCAGAGGGCGTAAGAGTATTGACTTGAAGAGGCGTGAAGAGAATGCGTCGATTAACCGCCGCAGGTTGATTACCTGCGGCGGTTTGAATTAGTGCTAGTTATCGATGATTAACGTTGCCATTGCGCGGCGTCAATTTCAGCAACATGCCGAATCCTGTCAGCACAATCGCAGCACTAGTTATTATTAATTGCTATTCATCCCACCGAAAAAAAGAGCCGCTTTGTGTGAACGTGGCGTGAATTGACGCTACTATTCCGGTGAATTCCTGTGAATTCGCGCCGGAAGCCCACGCGCGACTTGTTTTTTATCCCGGATCAGGGCTATAATAGGAAGGGACGACGCGGGACAAGCGTCGCTAAGGAGGCGCGTATGTACACCGTCATGCTGGTAACGGATCAAGCGCGGGTGTTGGCTAATTTTGAGCGATTCGAGCGCTGGGAAGAATTGGGGTATACGCGACCCCTGCTGTTCACAAGCGCGGGCGACGCGCTGGCTGCGCTTACCACGCGCACCGTGCACGCGGTGAGTATAGACGTGCCGCCCGGAGAGAGCGCCGCATTGTACGATCGACTGCACGGGATGAGCATGTTTTTCTTAGAACCCGTCGCCGAATCGGATGCGCTGGCAGTCGTGCTGGAGCGCATGACCCGCATGATCGAGGCGCGCAATGCGTCGGTCGCAGGCGCGCAAACCCCTCTGATGCGCGAGACGTTCTTCCAAACACTGCTGGACGGGCTTATGCATTCCCAGAGCGTCATGCGCAATCGGTTGACCCTACTCGGCCTGCCCGGCGCCGCCGATTCGCCATGCCTGCTGATCACGCTGCGCATGATCAACGGCGAGGAATATCTGCGCGAGATCTGGCGTTACGGCCGCGCGCGGCTGACGATGGCGCTGCGCAAGTTCCTTCAGAGCCAGGCGGATCAAAACGCTTCGGACGGTATCGCGTATACGCTGAGCGGATTGCGCGCCGGAACCATGCGACTGCTGGCATGTCCGCTGACGCCTATGAGCAGTGAGCCTCTGCGCGAACACGCCATGGGTTACATAACCGATCAGATTAACCGCGTCGAGGAATTCCTCGAACTGGAATTAAGCGTTGACGCCGTCGAGGAGCTGGACGGGCTGAAGGCCCTGTTGCATAACAGCGTTCATGACTGACCAGCGCAAGCTTGCGCTGATACTGCTGCCTTTGCTCGCGCTGGGGATCATCCAGATGATATACGCGATTAAGCAGCGCAAGAAATTGCCCGTTAAGTTCGCCGCGCTGTTCTTTGCCAGCGGCGTGGTTACGTTATTGTTTTCCGCCGCGCTGTGGATCATAGGCATAAGAATGCTCAACGGATAACAAACCGCACCCGTCGACGTGGTGAATCTGCGATTCATTTCAAAAATACCTTGGAGAGAATAATGGATGAGAAAGACGCACGCAACCTGAACGCGCTTGATTCGACGCCGACTATCCAGGTGGGCGTGCGTAATTGGCTGACGCCGCGAGACGCTGCGGGATGGATATGCTTGGCTGCGGTCGCCGCGATCTGCGTGTGGTTGGGTTGGCAGTTCGCGCCGTCGCTGGCGCTGCCGTCGCTTACTCTGATGCTGCCCGCGCTACTGCTGTGGGGCGCTAGTAGGGGCGGCGCGATTGCGGCTCTGTTCGGTACAGCCGCTCTGACTGCGGCCATCGGTTACTCTACCCCAGCCTGGACGGTCGGATTAGCCCCGTTGGTATTATTGCCCGCGATCATATGCCGATATGTATGCGCACGAAAGCGATTGCCGTTCGTTTACGCGTGGGTTGGCTCTTTCGCGTGTCTTATGGTCGGCGCGCTGCTGGCGTTCCGACTCGTTTGGATTAGGCTGGGCAGCAGTCCGGTTCAATACGCGCTGAACGCGTTGGAGCATTGGCTGTCAACATCGCCTCAAGCGGGCGCCGCGCTGCTTGACGCGTATCGGTTTGGACTGGCGCGGCTTAGTGGCGAGCCGTTCGCGCTTCAGTTTGGCAGCAGCGTTTGGATCGCTCCGTCTCAATCGCGCGAGTTGATCAATAGCCTGATCACGACGCTGGGCACATTGGCGGAGTCATATCTGCCTACCGCATTCGTGACGGGATCAGTAATCGGCGCGACGCTGTGCGCTTCCATATCGCCCGATGGCAGCCCTACCGGAGCGCCGCCTCTAGCGCAGTGGAAATTGCCGATGAAGGGCCTCGTAGGAATATTCATGTCGGTTGCGCTGGCGCTGGTTGTGCTGAATATGCTGTCGGGCGGGGTGTTTGCGCTGGCGGCAGGATTGGCCGTCGCGGCGGTGCAAACCGCGCTGGAGATACAGGGTGCGGCGGTAGTCGAGTTCAATCTGGAGAAACGAGGCGTGCCTATGATCGCACGCCGGACGCTTATAGCGATTTGCTTTGTCATACTCGGCATATTCCTAACTATACTGGGACTGATCGACTCGCTGCGCAGTATGCGCGGCATAAAGAAACCCGACGGCAAAGACGGTGGCAGCATGTTTTAAGGAGGATCTCTTATGAAGGTTATATTCCTGGAGGACGTGCCGGGCACGGGCAAGAAGGATCAAATAGCGACGGTGTCGGATGGTTACGCCCGCAACTTTCTATTACCGCGTAAACTGGCGCGAGAGGCTTCGCCGGACGCGCTGAACGCCATACAGCGCGCCAAGTCCGCCGAGCAGCACCGTGAGGCGATGCGCAAGCAGGACGCAGAGACGCTGGCCAGGAAGCTGTCTAAGGGCGTGATCGTCGTCAGCGCGCGCGCCGGGGAGACAGACCGCCTGTACGGCTCCGTCACAGCGCAGGAAATCGCCGAGGCGCTGAACGCCCAGTATCACGTCAGCATCGAAAAGCGCCGCGTCGAGCTGACCGAGCCAATTCGCGCGCTGGGCGAATACCCGGTGACGGTTTGGCTGTATGCCGGGGTTGAGGCCAACATGATCGTCAAGGTGGCGGCCAAGGCGTAATGCAATCCCCTTTCGCCCGCATTCCGCCTAACAACCTGGACGCCGAACGCTCTGTGCTGGGCGCGATGATGCTGGATCGCGAGGCGCTGACGCTGGGGCAGGAGTTGCTGCGCCCTGATGCGTTTTATCAGCCCGCGCACAAGGAAATATTCGACGCGATGGCCGCGCTGACACTCGCGGGACAGCCGGTCGATCTGGTGACGTTGGACGCGGAATTGGCGCGGCGCGGCACGCTTGATGGCGTAGGCGGTCTGCCCGCGCTGGTTTCGCTAAGCCAGTATGTCCCGACGACAGCGAACGCGCGCGCGTATATTCAGATCGTCGATGAGAAACACACGCTACGTACGCTGATCCAGGCGGCGGAAACGATCCTCTCTGACGCGTACTCCCAGTCCAAGTCGCTGGAAGAAATACTCCAGCAGGCGGAGCGCGCAATATTCGACGTTGCAATGAAGACTGCAGGCAGCGAAGCGCTGATCCATATCCGTCAGATACTCTCGCGCACGTATGAGCGCATCGAGAAATTGTTCGCGCTGAAGGGCGCGATCGATGGTGTGCCGACGGGGTTTATCGACCTGGATAACCTGCTGACCGGATTTCATCCCGGCGAGCTGATAATAATGGGCGCTCGCCCGTCGATGGGTAAGACAAGCATCGGTATGAATATCGTCGAGAACGCGGCGGTGCGCGCGGGGAAGATAGCGGCGGTCTTTTCACTGGAGATGCCGCGCGAACAGATCGCCATGCGTATGCTCTGTTCGGAGGCTCACGTGGATATGCAAGCCGTGCGCACAGGCTCGCTGCGCGACGACGATTGGCTGCGGTTATCCACCGCGCTGGGTCCGCTGGCCGCGTCGAACATGTACATTGACGACACGCCTGGTTTGACCCCATCACAGTTGCGTTCGCGCTGCCGTCGCCTCAAAATCGAGCACGGGTTGGACCTGGTGATGGTGGACTACCTGCAGCTGATGGGTTCGGATACGAGGTCGGAGAGCCGCCAGGTCGAGGTGAGCGCAATATCGCGCGCGCTGAAGGGCATCGCGCAGGAACTGCGAGTACCGCTGATGGCGTGCGCGCAGTTGTCGCGCGCGAACGCGGCGAGATCAGACAAGCGACCCATGCTGAGCGATCTGCGCGATTCCGGCTCTATCGAGCAGGACGCGGACGTGGTGATGTTCCTGCACCGAGAGGAGTATTACGATCCGGATACGGAGGACAAGAACATTGCCGAGGTGATAGTGGGCAAACAGCGCAACGGTGCGCTGGGCACGGTGAAGCTGGCCTGGCAGGGGCAGTATACCCGGTTCACGAACCTGGAGAAGCAGCGTAATTGATTAATGGTTGATTAGTAATGGCGATGAGGTGATACAGTGATACGCATAGGTATCTGCACATCCCCGGACAATGCTGGGATCGTGAAGCGCATAGGTTACGATTACATCGAAATGAACTTGTCCGCAACGGCGGCTATGACCGAAGCCGATTACACGACCTTGAAGGAATCGCTGGCGAAGGCGGGAATCAAGGCGGAGGCGTTCAACGTGATGGTGCCTGGTCAGTATCATCTGACGGGATCGGACGCTGATCTCGCTCCGGTCAAGGAATACTTGAGCCGCGCTGTTCCGAGAGCGGCGGGGCTGGGCTGCAGGGTGATCGTGTTCGGCAGCGGAGGAGCGAGGAGAGTGCCGGAACGATTCTCGGCGAACGACGCGTGGACACAGTTGACTGAATACCTGAAGTCGGCGGCGGAAATTACGCGCGGTTATGGCGTCACGATAGCGATCGAGCCGCTGCGCAAGGCTGAGACCAACATCATCCACACTGTAAAGGAAGGCGCGGCGCTCGCGACCGCCGTCAATAATCCCAACGTAGGGGTGCTGGGGGATACGTACCATATGTACGCCGAAGGTGAAGCGTATAGCGCGCTGATCGAGGCAAAAAGCAGGCTTCGGCATGTTCACACGGCGGAGAACGTCACGCGCGCGTTTCCTTCGGAGGGGGACGGCACGGATTACAAGGGGTTGTTCGCCGCGCTGAAGGAAGCGAGGTATGACGCGCGCGTCAGCGTAGAAGGCGGATGTAAGGATTTCGCGTCAGAGGCCGAGGCCGCGCTGGCGGTGTTGCGCAAGGCTGGATGTTAGATTAGTTATTTAGTTTGTTAGGAGGTCTTAGAATTATGTTAGTCAACGCGAAGGATATGCTGATCAAGGCGGCGGCCGAGGGTTACGCGGTGGGTCAATTCAACATCAACAACCTGGAGTGGACGAAGGCGGTGCTGATTACCGCGCAGGAGTTGAACGCGCCCGTTATACTAGGGGTATCAGAGGGTGCGGGGAAGTACATGTGCGGCTTCAAGACAGTTGCGGCGATGGTAAAGGCGATGGTAGAGTCGCTGAACATAACGGTTCCGGTTGCGCTGCACCTGGATCACGGTTCGTATGACGGGTGTTTGAAGTGCGTAGAGGCGGGGTTCAGCTCGATTATGTTCGATGGTTCACATCTGCCGCTGGCTGAAAACATTGAGAAGACGAGCGAATTAGTGAGGCTGTGCGCGGAAAAAGGGCTGTCATTGGAGGCCGAGGTAGGTTCTATCGGCGGCGAGGAAGATGGCGTAATAGGCATGGGCGAGGTGGCCGATCCCAATGAGTGCAAGAAGATAGCCGATTTGGGCGTTACGATGCTGGCCGCCGGTATAGGCAATATCCATGGCAAGTATCCGGCGAATTGGAAAGGGCTGGATTTCGGCGCTCTGGAGAAAATTCACGCGGCGACGGGGAGCGTACCGCTGGTTTTGCATGGCGGAACAGGCATCCCGACCGACATGATCCAGAAGGCGATCAGCCTGGGCGTTGCGAAGATCAATGTGAATACGGAATGCCAGCTGTCGTTCCAGGCCGCGACACGCGCGTACATAGAGTCGGGTAAGGATCTGATGGGGAAGGGTTTCGATCCGCGCAAGCTGCTCGCGCCGGGCACGGCGGCTATCCAGGCAACGGTCAAGGAGAAGGTGGAGCTGTTCGGCAGCGTCGGTAAGTTGTAAGGGTTAAGCAATTCCAAATTTAGAATTGTTGGAAGCTTCGGGGAAACCCCCTCTGTCGCTGCGGCGACATCTCCCCCTATGGGGGCGATGGGGGTTGGAGGGACGGGTCGCGCTACGGAATAGACTATCGGAGCGGAACAGGTTGGTCGAAGCCGATGGAATGTGTGTCACGATGGTCCAGGCGAAGCCTGGTCAGGTTTCGAAAGGGCGGATGACAAGCTCCCCGCTGGGACGTTCCATCGTCCCAACGTTCCAATTCCTGCGCCCGCCAGTAAAAACGCTATAAAGAAGTTGACAGCTTACGCCATTGTGGCGGGCGCTACAAACTTAAAGCGCATTCGATCCGCAGATCGAACAGCGTCCCGCCGCAGCGACTCGTGCGGCATTCCAGGCACATTTGTGGAATTGTGGAATTCCAAATTTGGAATTGCTGGTAAGGGTTAACCCCTCTTCCGCTGACAGTAAAGAGGCAACTCCCCGCCGAGGCGTTTGAACGTCCCCTCCGCCATTGCGGCGAAGGGGACGTTATACGTCCGCTGCCATTTCATGTTACGTCGGCATAGCCTCGATCAAGCCGGTATAATCCGGCTCTCCGCCAGCCAGCAGATTCGTCAGCTTTGGCGTCGCCAACCCACCCAGCTTGCTGAGCGGCGCTTCGATGACCCAGTAGTCACCTTCAGCGTGAATCCGGTCGCGCAGGAATAACCCAACGCCGTCCTCTGTCAGATAAAAATTAATGTTGTAGTACTCCGGATCGGCATCGTCCAGATAATCCTCGGCGAACCGTTCCAAGAAATCCTCCGAAGCCTCAACCGGGTTAATCATCATGAACGTTCCATTCAAGATCGCCGAACGCAGCTCCTCGTCCACGGTCAGGTAATCGCTCAGCTGCGTGTCCGGCTCGCCCGTGGTCAGATCAAACACCAGCGCCTGAATATCCGCCCACGGGTACGCTATATTCTCTCCACTGAAAAAATATTCTGTGCGCACGCTAAGATAGCGACCGCCCAGCAGCGTGTACGCGGTCTTACCCTCGACGGTATCCCACGCGCGGTCGGCGTCTTCATCCAGGAACGTGTCGGTCGAGAACCAGCGAAGATACGCGTTCAGCATCTCTTGCGTGTCCGCGTCTTCCAGTCCTTCGACGCATACATACTCAATCCGAGACTCGCCGCTCTCCGCTGTCTCAATGGTGATGGTCATGGGAGGCTGAGCCTCCGGAGCCACTTCGGCAAATCCTACCGTTAAGCACGCGAGCAGCGAGAGGGCGAAAATCATCAGAATAGCTGCGAGTTTTGTCCATGTCATACGCATCATGGCGTTAATCTCCTTTACCGTATTATGGCGCTTGTACCGTCTATATAACAAACGTAACAACGGACGAGATTGTTTCACCATACAAAAAAAGGACTGCCGCGCTGTCTTGACGGCAGTCCTTTGATCGATGTATTAACCCGGCGTCGTTTTGTTCAGCCCAATGAAGCGCCCTTCGGCAAGCATATGATCCTGCCGGCTACGAAGTCCGCTGGAGTCAGCGTTGGATTCGCTGCTAGGATAGACGCCGTGGTTACGTGGTACATGGCCGCAACCGACGCCAATGTATCGCCCTTGAGCATCAAATACGGCTCCAATCCACTATCGGCGCATGAGCCTCGGCTTCCCTGCGGTGGGATACACAGCGTCTGGCCTTCTTTGAGCGCGGTCAGATCGACGCTTGGATTGGCGGCTGTCAGCGCGCTGTACGACAGGTTATAGATGACCAGCAGATCGTAGAATGTCTGACCCGTCGTTACATAGTGTACGCTATGCCCTTCGCTGCACGAAGGCTTGGCGATCGGCAGGCATATCACTTGCCCGACCAGCAGCTGATCCGGCGCGGTGCCAGGGTTTGCCGCCAGCAATTCCGCCAGATCAAGACCGAACCTGCGAGCGATCAGATAGAAGCTGTCGCCCTTCTGTACCGTGTACGTTTTACCGCTCGGGCAGATCGGCGTGGAGGGGATCGGGTCCACCGGCTCGGGCGTTACGCACGGGATAGCCACCCTGGCGTTCACCATCAGGCAGTCCGGATGCAATCCTGGGTTCGCGGCGAACAGATCGGCCAGCGTCACTCCGTATTTTTTCGCGATCGTGAACAGCGTCTCGCCGCACTGCACACAGTGGACGGTTGGCTTGCACGGCGCGGGAACCGCAGGCGTCGCGGGCGTTCCGGGGACACATACCGTCGTGCCGAGGGTCAGGTTATTTGGATCGACCGTCGGATTCAGCGCCTTGATGGCGTCGACCGTCGTGCCGTACCACAGCGACAGCGTATAGAATGTATCGCCCTTCTGGATCACGTGCGCTATCGAGCCGCTGCAAGGGCCTGCGGGTGGAGTCGGCGGAGTCGGCGGTGTGACCGCACCCTTCTGCGGGATGCATACGACGTCGTCGGGCTGCAGTTTCTCGGGCGTGAGTCCGGGGTTCACGGCCAGTATCTCCTCCAGTGTGATACCAAACCGCTGCGCCACCGCAAAGAGCGTGTCGCCCTTCTGGATCACGTACGGCACGCCATCCTTGCAGAATACCGGGCCTTGATAATCCGGGATACACAGCCTGCTGCCAATCTCCAGCTTATCGGGGGCGACACTGGGGTTAGAGGCCATCAGATCCGACAGCGGTACGCCGAACTTCAGTGCGAGCGTATAGAGCGTGTCGCCCTTTTCCACCACATGTATGACGCCGGTCTCGCAGAACGGCTTGGCGTTCTCCACGGGCAGGCATATCACATCGCCCGGCTCCAGCGCCTGAGGATTGACCAACGGGTTCGCCGATAGCAAATCGGCCAGCACGATGCTGAATCGCAACGCGATGCTATAGAACGTGTCGCCTTGGCGGACTATGTACGGCGTACCCTTCGGGCAGAACGGCGCTGGCTCGGAACCCTTGTCGGGGATGCAGACCAGATCGCCTTCCTGCAGTTTCTCCGGGTTCACGCTGGGGTTCGCCTCGAGCAGCGTTACCAGCGGGATGCCGAATTGGATGGCGATCGCATACAACGTGTCACCCTTGCGGATCGAGTACGCAGTACCGTTAGCGCAGAACGGCGAAACCCCTCCGCCGCCGGGAATGCATATCTTCTGACCAGGCTCCAACCTCTCGGGCACGACGCCGGGGTTGGCGACCAGCAGGTCATTGATGGGGATGCTGTTGCGCCTGGCGATATCAAAGAGCGTGTCGCCCTTCTGGATGGTGTACAGCGCGCCGGTGCACGCAGGCACATTGCCTCCGCTGGGTGGCAGCGGAACGCATATAACCTGCCCAACCTCCAGTTTTTCCGGGTTGATGCCAGGGTTCGCGGCCAGCAGCGCGGCCAGCTCAACATTGTTCCACTTGGCGATGTCGAAGAATGTGTCGCCCTTGTGGATCGTGTAACGCACGCCGTTGCACGGTTGGATTGTCGCCGCCTGAATCGCGGGCTGCGGTTTCGGTTCAGGGTTGGTGGATTCGGCGGTGGGCTGCGGTTTGGCGGTGACCTTGAACAACTCGGCTGTATCCTCGGCCTTTAGCACCTCAACCGGCTTTACGGGCGTGGGCGAAGCTGCCTGCGAGGCGGGTTCGACAACCTTCGCCTGAGCGGCGGGCTGGGTTTCCGGCTTCGCCGCTTCTTCCAATGGCACAGGTGATGCGGGCTTCGCGGCTTCCTGCGTGGCGGGCGGCGCAGTTTCAATGGCCGGGGCGGGCGCTGAGGATGGCTTTACCTCTAGGCGCGGTGCGGCGGACGGTTCATGCGCAGGCGTATTTGCTGCTGACGACTGGATTACTTCGATGGGCGGTTCGGCCTTGAGTTCGGTCGAGTGCACGACTGTATGCTCATCGGAGGGTTCAGGCCCGTATGACACGGGCGTGATCTCGCCCAAGTTTGTGTTGATATCCGTGATCCCTTCAACGCTGCCGCCCCGGCCGCCGTCCACTGTCTCCTTGACGATCTCAGCCGCTTCGATTTTAGCTGACGCTGTCTTATTTGGGATACAGAGGATCTGTCCCGGCTCCAGTTTTTCTGGATTTACGCCTGTGTTGGCCTGGAGCAGCTCAATGAGTCCAACGCCAGTCTTGCGCGCGATCTCATAGAGCGTGTCGTCCTTGACCACTATGTAGCGCGTACCGCTGCAGGCTGGAGTGGGCGGAAGCGTGGGAGTGGCGCCGGAGCCTGGTTTCTGGGGGACGCAAACGATCTGCCCGACATAGAGCTTCTCCGGGTTGACGCCGGGGTTCGCGGCCAGCAGCATGGCGATCGTGACGTCGTTCTTCTGCGCGATAGCGAAGAAGGTGTCGCCTTTGGCGATCGTGTACTGCGTGCCGCTGCACGTGGGTTCCAGCGGCGGAGTGGGCTTTTTGTTGGGGATGCAGATGATCTGCCCCACGTAGAGGTTTTCCGGGTTCACGCCGCTGTTGGCGGTCAGCAGATCGGCCACGGAGACCTCGTGCTTAACCGCGATGGCGTAGAACGTGTCGCCGCGCTGTATCGTGTACAGCGTACCATCGCACTCGGGCGGCTTCGCTCCTGGTTTGGGGATGCATAGCATCATCCCGGCGAACAGCTTCTCCGGATTG
>JAISBH010000161.1 GCA_031266295.1 Oscillospiraceae bacterium
GACGCCGCTGACGCCGTTGAATGGAACCGCTGAATGGAAGTATAGAGTTTAACAACGCATATAGCGGTCGATTCACGCCGCGAATAGAGTCAGGCGTTCGACAGGAAGCGGGCGGTTGCGGTTTATGACGGCGTTCTATGGCAGAGGCGAGCCGTCGTACACATTTAGGACGCGCGCGCATACACTGGTCGTAAGATCCCTTGTTCAATCGGAGTTTCAGTAAAACGGGAGGTGGCTCAATGCCGGACTTCTACACGTTCACCGAGGTATCGGGACGCAAGTCGCGTGTCTATCGATACGATGGGCTTAAGTTCGTCGACATACCCGTTAAAGATGAGCCGCCCAAGCAGGAACGCGAGCGTACCGCCCCCGTTGTCGAGAAGCATGTCGGTATGGATCGCCGGGTTAACCGTAAGCGTTATGAACCCACGCGTCCCACCCGCGAAGACCAAGCGGCTCGCGAATCACGCGACCCCGTTCCATCCTTGCCGCCTCCTATCCAAATCCACGAAGCCGCGTCACGCGTTACCGGCTCGAAAAGGCGCGAACAGGGTCGAAGCGTACGGCATCGCGTGGTTACATCCAGCGGCGCCGTATACGAGCAGGTATCGCGGTTTGTAGACGCCAAGCGCGCGTTGGCCGACGAGCATAACGCAAAAGACGATGCGAAATCAAACAAGTCAGGTGAGAGGCCAATGAATAGATTCGGTATTAGGATACCTCCATCGCACGCCAGCAGCAAGACAGTTTGGCGGGAAGCGATCATTATGGAATCAAATTCGTCCGCACTGCCAGAAAGCGCGATTACGCCTGCGGAGTATGTGGGCGCGATGGGTCCATTTATCGACACAGCAGGCGTGTCGTTCCCGGATATTCCGGATGTTGTCAGCTCAGTCGTTGAGGCAGTCGACGAACCGATCATTGAATCGATCATAGAGTCGGCCATCGAGGCCGACGAGCCGGTCATTGAGGTTATCGAAGCGGCTGAACCGATTCTTGAGCAAGCATACGAAACGATTGCGGAACCTATCGCTGAGGCTATTGAAGTTGTTGCAGAACAGGTCGGCGAAGAGGTTATCGAATCTGACGCCGAGATAGCTGAAGGGGTTGCCGAATCCGTTAACGAGTCCACTATTGAACCCATCGTTGAGATTGTCGAAATTGTTATTGAAACAGTCGACGAACCGATTGTCGAATCCACCGATGAAACAGTTGAAGAGGTTGCCGAACCCATTGACGAGATAATCGAACCGGCGACCGAACCCTTTGATGAAATAGTCGAACCGGCGGCCGAACCCATCGAGGATGTCGCCGAGTCTGCTCCCCAGCAACCCGTGCCGACAAAAGCCTATACACGCCCCGTTACGCCGGATCCTAAAGCCCAAATAGTCGAATCTGTCCTAAGCGCGATGAATAAGGGCGGCACGCCGAAGCATTCACGCGCACCGCGCCAAACTGTACCACCGGGTGGAAAAGTGCCATATGTCGCGCCGACAGCGGCATCGGCGCCAGCGCCGCGTCCGCCTATGTATGCGAATCCTGAGCGCCCGCCACGACAAGGAAGACCCATTCCGCCGCAGAATCACGGCAGCGAACGGTATCCGTTTAAGCCTGAATCTTTCGGGAAGCCAGACGCGCCGAAGCCTATATGCTCGGCAAAAAACACAGCGAATCCTGTCATCCCTAACAAAGGCACACCGTTCGCCCCAGCGCGCAATACCGTAAAGACGCCGACATAATCGGCGTCTTTGGTCTCGCTTATTCTTTCCGATTATTTAACTGGAGTGAAGATTGTGGATTATGTAGAATCAAACAACATTTCGGCGAAATCCGAGATTAACAATATAGATTCGCCGTACTTTATTCAGGGCGAAGCATCGCTTATTCCGGATGGGACGGTATCACGCCTGTTGGATGTGTTGACAGCATTGAGCGACGCTCAGACGTACGCGGCGTTTATGACCGAACTGCAAAGCGAAGCGCTGGATAGAGCGCTGGGGATAACAGGCAGTGGTATGTGGCCGAACGCGGAGGAGGCCGTCGACAGCATCGACCATGTGCGCAGCAAGATGCTGGGTGTCGCCGATCCGCTGGCGTGTGCGCTGTGCTGCGTGACAAATACGCTGACTGCCGACAACTGTAAGAAGATCGAATCTGTGGGGCCGTTATGCGCGCAATCGCAGGTAATGCCGACATCGACTTCATGGAACATCAGCGAAAACAATTGCGCACTCGGCTCTCAGTCGCCGCCTTCCATATCAATAGCCATCCGTTGCGACGAAAGAGGGGGACGTTAATCGTCCCCCTCCACGCAAAACAGCCTACGCCTTAACGACCTTGAATTCCTTCATCGAGCTGCCCTTACCATTGATCAGCGCCTCCATCTTTTCTCTACAGCCCGCCTTGCCACTGGCCGCGACCATCGTGACCGATACGGTTTTGCCGGATGGCAGTGTGTCGATGAACGCGCGGACCGGTGGCGGCGGATTGCCGGCCCACACCGGAGACATAAGTATGATTTGATCATACTCGTTCCACGCAATGGGCAGCGGCTTGATCGCCCATGATTTCTCCCGCATTACATCAAGGATGCCGCCAGTGTATGCCTTGAGCCTATCCGGGCGGTTCTCTTCGACAATCTCCTGGATATCGGCGGATTCCTTCGCGGCCAATTCGACCGCCAGCTTCTTTGTGTGCCCGGAATAGGAGTAGTACGCGATAATGGTTTTCACAACGCTCTCCTTCCAATATAAGCGGCAATGAACATTCAATATTACCCATTATCTCATCAAGCGTCAATAAATGTAACACAAACAACCCCGCCCAACAACAGGCAGGGCTGCGCCTATTTTGATCAGAATCTCAGTGGATTGACCTTGACGCCGGGACCCATCGTTGCCGACAGCACAATCGACCGCAGGTACGTACCCTTGGCGGCGGACGGTTTCGCCTTTACGACGGCGTCCATAAGCGCGCTGAGATTCTCGGCGAGCTTCTCATTTTCAAAGGACGCTTTGCCGATCGGGCAGTGAATGATGGATGTCTTATCGACGCGGTACTCGACCTTGCCGGCCTTGATGTCCGCAATCGCGCGCGCGATATCCTGCGTGACCGTGCCGGACTTGGGGTTGGGCATCAATCCCTTCGGCCCTAAGATACGGCCCAAGCGTCCCACGACGCCCATCATATCCGGAGTCGCGACGCAGGCGTCAAATCCGAACCAGTTACCCTGTATCTTGGCGACCCTCTCCTCCGCGCCCACGAAGTCCGCTCCAGCGGCCTCGGCTTCCTTGGCCTTATCGCCCTTTGCAAATACCAGCACACGAACGATCTTGCCCGTTCCATTGGGAAGCACGACCGCGCCGCGAACCTGCTGATCCGCGTGTCTCGGGTCGACGCCCAACCGTATGGATATCTCTATGGTCTCGTCGAACTTCGCCTTTGCAGTCTTCTTGGCCAGGTCGATAGCGTCAGCCGGATCGTAAGCGGTGAGCCGATCGATCAGCTTGCGGCTGTCCTGATATTTCTTGCCGTGAATCATCGTCTCATCCCTCCTTACGCCTCGGCGGTGATGCCCATCGAGCGGGCGGTTCCGGCTATCATGCTTATCGCGGCTTCGATGCTGGCCGCGTTCAGGTCGGGCATCTTCAGTTCCGCGATCTCGCGCATCTGCGCCTGGGTAATCTTTGCGACCTTATCCTAGTTGGGACGGGCCGATCCGTGCTCAATGTTAAGCGCTTTCTTTATCAAAACGGGCGCTGGCGGCGTCTTCAGGATGAATGTGAACGAACGATCCGAAAAGATCGTGATGATGGCTGGGATAATCATACCCGCCTGTTTAGCCGTGCGTTCGTTGAATTCTTTGCAGAATCCAGGGATATTGATGCCCGTCGGGCCTAACGCCGAGCCGACAGGCGGCGCGGGCGTGGCTTTGCCGGCGTTGAGCTGCAACTTAACGACGGCGGTGATTTTCTTTGCCATAGTAACTCCTCCCAAACGTGGTTATAACAGGGCGGCTGATTGATTTGCCGTCCCTCCCACCTTGCCGCGAACCCAAACCGCAACTTTACTGCCGACTAAAACGACTAAAGCCGCAGTCTGAACCGCAAACCCCTACCGGGAATCAGACGCGCTCGATCTGGTCGTACTCCAGCTCGATGGGCGTGTCGCGGCCGAACATTGAAACCTTGACGCGGACCTTCATGCGCACTTCGTCAATAGCCTCAACCAGACCCGTGAAGTTCTCCAGCGGGCCGGAAAGTATACGCACATTCTCTCCTACAGAGGCGTCGACCATGATGCTGGACAGATGCCCGCCGCCGAGCATATTCTCGACCTCATCGTCAGTCAGCGGAATGGGTTTCGATCCAGGGCCTACGAACCCGGTTACGCCGCGCGTGTTGCGCACTATATACCAGCTCTCGTCGGTCATAATCATATGCACCAGCACATAACCGGGGTAGAGCTTATGCGACACCATGCGCCGTTTACCGTTCTTGATCTCCTCAACCTCTTCGACAGGGACGATGACCTCGTGAATCAAGTCTTGCAGGCCGTTGTTCTCGACGGTCTTCTCAAGGTTCACCTTCACCTTGTTCTCATATCCGGAGTAGGTATGGACGACATACCACTCCAGCAAACGTGTATCCGAAGCTATCTCGGCCATACTACACCCGGATGATCAGCTTGACCAGCGCGGACGCGCCCAGATCCAGCACGCCGACCACGATCGCCAACAGCACCATGAACACGATGACCACGAGCGAATAACTGATCAAGGCCTGCTTGGTCGGCCACGTGACCTTTTTCAACTCGGCGACCGTATTGAGTACGGACTTCTTGATCCGTTTGGGTATGGCGGCCAGACCATTCGTGAAGCGTTGCCAGCCGTTCGGCTTGGCCTTCGCGCCGACGGGCTTTTTGTCGTGCGCAGCCTTGACGGGCGCGCCTTTGGCGGTCAGGCCCTTGTTGTCTTTTCCATTCGTGCCGTTATCCTGGGACATGGTCTTGCCTCCGTTTTCATATCATAGCGGGTCGTGGCGCAATACCTAGCGAGTCTCGCGATGCTCGGTATGCTTCTTGCAGAAGCGGCAGTATTTCTTCAACGTGATGCGGTCCGGGTCGTTCTTCTTATTCTTCATTGTGGCATAATTACGCTGCTTGCATTCACCGCAAGCGAGAGTTATGTTTACGCGCATGAGCAATCACTCCTTTAACTAACGGCGCAGTAATTACACTTTATCATCTTAATGCGTTTATGTCAAGGTTTTTCGAAAGCGCCGCGATAATATTCACTTATTCGCTATTGCCCGTTCGTCATACCATCGCCGCAGCATATCAAACGCTGCGGCTGCCGTGGCTTCAACTAATTCGAGATGCTGCGTCGGTTCGGTCAGCGCCTCCAAACGGTGCGCATCCGACGAATGCAACTCATGATATCCATCCAGCCCTACCGACAGCGGCAGCGCGCGCGATACCTCAACCGCGGCGAAGCGCGTCTTCGGCAGAAACCCCAGCGCGTTCAGCAACCCATTCGATCCCCGATTGATATGCGCGGGCACAGGCAAGCCGCCATGCTCGCGGCACATCGCCGCCATCGCGTCCACCGACAGCGACGTCGCCTGTATCAGCAGCCGATCCTCGGAACCGACGGCATTGTCGTACTCGTCCAATATGAGTTGATTGCCAAACAGCCGCGGCGCGTTTTCTACATCGCCCAACCTGCCGCGCAGCGCTTCGCCGAAAGCAAGCGCCTCGTCAACCGCCGGGAAGTAGCACAGTATGTGCACCTCCTCGCGCGTAGTGGCCTCTATGCCGGGCAGCAGTGCGATACCGATCGAGTCCGCGACCGCCTTGCACGCGGGCAGATTCAGCGCGCTGTTGTGATCGGTCACGGCGAGTATCTTTACGCCCGCAAGCGCTGCCATGTTTACCAGGTTGTTGGGCGTCATGTCGTCGTCCGCGCAAGGCGACAGACATGAATGGATGTGCAGATCGACGGGTACGAGCATGGATCAGCCCTTCGCAGCGGCGGGAATGCCCATACTCCACATCTTGCCGCTGAGCGCGTAAGCGTTGTCGGGCGAGGTGAACACGGCCACGCCCTCCTCGGCCGCCTTGGCAAGCGTATCAGGTTCGGGCATGATATCCTCCGGCAATATGACGCAGGCCATGTCCAGCAGCGTCGCGACCGCGACTGTGTTCATGTGCGTCTGAACGGTGATCCACGCCATGCCCGCCGTGCCGTGCGCCAGCACCCAGCTGAGCAGAT
>JAISBH010000185.1 GCA_031266295.1 Oscillospiraceae bacterium
CACCGCACCATCGTCGTCTTGCCCTCGCCCGACGGCCCTACCAGCGCGACTGACTCGCCTACGTTCACCGCGATATTCGCGCTATCAAGCACCGTCTTGCCCTATATGTATTCTAATGACAAATCCTCCACCACCAGCCCCATGCCGCCCTGTTTCTTTGCAAGCTGCTCGAACTGCGACACCGCTTCCGGCTTCTGAGTGCGGTCACGCGGCAGATCGAACAGCTTAATTACGCGTTCAGCGCTGGCTGTTATCTCAATCGCGCCCATTATGAATCCCATGATCGCGTTTACCGGACCCGCTACTTGCCCGTACAGCAGCGAGTACGCGGCCAGCACGCCGTATGTCAATTCCCCTTCAAGTATCCTGTACAGCATGAACACGGTAATGCCATAACCAACTATGCGCCCTACTACCCCCAGCATCAGCCCGGTCACTATGCCGTACCGGGTGCGCTCATACGTCAGGTCATACATCTTGTCGTGTATCTTGCGGTATCGCTTCAGGAACTCCGGCACCAGCATGAACGACTTGACGACCATTATGTTGTACATAGACTCGTTCAGGAACGAGCTGTTCTCGCTGCCCAGTTCCAGCGAACGCTTGTTGTAATCGCGCGTGCGCTTCGCCTTTACGCGGATCACTAACAGAGACATCGGCACGCCTATCAAGGCTATGATCATCATCTTCCAGTCGAAGTAGATCAGCATAGCGCTGGCCGCTATAAACTGGACGCACTGCAATACCAGCGACGGTATCGTGTTGAGCACGAACCCCGATATGGTATCGGCGTCGCCCGCGATGCGGTTGACCAGATCGCCCGAGTGGAACCCGGCCAGGCTCATCCAATCAGCCTCAAGCACCGCCTTGAACACCAGCCTCTTGATCCCCAATCCGCAGTCCATCGACAGCCTCAGCGTAAAGAACTGCATGAACAGCGACCAGATGAACATAACGACCTTGTACAGAACATACCCGACGACGATCCATATGGCCCACGGCGGAATCAGGGTCAGCAGCCATGTGACGGTGCCCCAGAATCCGCGCGCCATCGCGTTGCCGAATTGCTGCTGCGCGAAGCTGATCAGCTCCGGTATCTGCCCGACGACCCAGTCCGCCAACAATTTATACACGTACGCGTACGCCACGCCCAGTAGCGTGAAGAATATCGACAGCCCCAGCAGGAACCCTATCCGGCCCTTGTACGGCTTGCCGAATGTGGTCATCCACTTCAGCTGCCTCTTCATGTCGGTCCAGTTGATGGGATCGACGTCGTCCTGCTGGAATTGGACGAGGCGATTGATCAGGCCTTGGATGAACCCATCTCTCCTGCTCTGCTTCTCCTGATTATCTTGCATAAGTCCTCCTATATACGTTTTACCGCGCGAACCAGCGCGAACAGTATCCTACGCAGCGGACGCAGCGCCAGCCATACCTGTCCGTACAGCACGACTGCGGGTGAGTCGGCCTTTATGAACCGACCGTTCCTGCGCATCATTATCACCTTTGCGTATATCCTCTCGCGTGGGATCGGGCCTTCCAGCCATACCTGACCGTCGCCACTCAGGATCGCGCCGCCTGACACCGCCTTGAGTACACGGTGCATTACCTGGCTGCCATCGGCGCGCTGAGCATAAACAATCTGCCCGCGCTTAGGCGGCCAATCCGCGTCGGTATACGGCGCGAGCACGACCGCGTCCTTCATGTGATGCAGCGTCGGGATCATGCTGTCGCCGGTTACGGTCAGAGTCACTGAACCCAGCAACACCAACGAACCACGCAGCGCGTCCAGCCCAGGATTCCTTGGCGGCGCTTCGGGGAAGTTCAAAGGCGCGGTCAGCATATCGCCACCATCCTGCAGCCAGCCGTCACCAATTAAGGTAGGCTTCAAGCGCCTCGATCGCTCGGACATCCGGCGTGCAACTGAGCAGCGGCATCTGCACGTCGGTCAAAACCCGCTCGACCGTATCCATGCCCAGGTTAAACAGCCGCTCGTCCCACAGCGGCAGCGACGTCCCCGCTAGTATGTATTGCAAGCATTCCGTATGAGTCAGAGGACGAACCGTGTTGACGGGGGCTTGCGCGAGCGCGACCAGCGCGGCTAGCTTGACACTGGCGTTTTCATATATCTCACTGGAACCGGCCCATGGCGAACCGTACGCGTAGATACCGTCGGGATGGGCGCGCAGTATCGCACGGTCGCCGTTGAGGATGCGCGCACTGCGGTTTTCGCGCCATAAATTCGCTTGAGTGGACTTACCCGTCTGCGACGGCGCGGTGAACGCGACGCCGCCGCGACTGGTCTCGATCAGCGCGCAGTGCAGCATGATCACGCCGTGGCTGAGCAGCATCTTCTCGAACAAGAACGCGTTTCCGTAATTCTCGTAGTCGAGCCAATTATCCGGAATGAACACCTCCGCGCGCGTGTAATCGTTCGGCGGCATCAGCGTCCACATACAGCGCGTATCGCCCTCCCGCATCGCCGTTCGCTTGACGAGCTGACCATTCCACAGGTACAGGCGGTTAACCAGATCCTCGCTGATCAAATCCATCGCGTCCTCGGCGGGCACGGGTAAACGCGCCGGGTCGCCGGGGTCGTATGCCTGCAGCGTGATCGCGAGGTCAGGCTCGCCATCAAAGGCATGTCCGTCCTTAAACGCAAACGGTTCAAATGACGCGAGCGGTTCGGTTCCGGGCAATTCATTTATCGACACATTCAATCCCGCTATGTTGTAATAACGCCGCGCCATTGTATCCCCTCTCTATACAGACAGAATAATCCCCTTCACGCGATTATAGCATATCATTCACGCATTGTCGATAATTTGCGATATGGTTTTCATTGCCTGTTCATAAATGCGCAGAATCCATCGGGTTTAGCAGTTGTTTTGAATGTCAGGCGTAGTATAGTAACCTTCCCCTCTCCCAGAAGTCAAAGCCGAACGCCTCGCCCGAAGCGCCGTGACCCCACTGTGTGATTCACGCCATCGCTCCCCGCTGATCGATTGGATACCTGCTTCGTCATACCATGAATAGCCATGATAAGCTATAGGATAATGCACCGAAATCGAAAAATCTCATTGCGTTTGCCTTGTAAATCTTCACTTTCTCGCCTCGCACTGAGATCGATGGTTGAAAAGAAGCGCGTGGGTAGCCTCCTCCATTCACCTTTTACTTCTCAAACCCGCCCTAATCCTGCAGAAATTACAACCATTTTATTGTTTCCTAAATTAAAGGACGCCGAAATTCATGATTGACAAATCGGCGGCTTCTTAGTATAATAAATTACGCATTAAGCCTCCGTGGTCTAGAGGTAAGGACATCGCCCTCTCAAGGCGGCAACACGGGTTCAATTCCCGTCGGAGGTGCCAAATCCATATCACGGTTTAATACAAAGATTTTCCCTAGGAATATCAAGGGAAAATCTTTGTATTTATTTTGCAACTGGACTGTTTTTTAGGGAATCGAACCCCTGTTTGACCGTTTTGACCACCCTAAATTCACCCCAACCCCTTCCGAAACATTTTTTATACCCACCGGAAAAATGTTATTTATGGCACTATGCAGTCTGATCTGCATTCCCATCGACACTAGACCATTTGTCCGTCGACCCGTCACGGAAGGCGAACTCCAAACTACCGTCAGCGCCGACGACCACCTTTTCCACCATGGCGTACCACACGCCTTTGTCGAACTCTTATAGTGGACCGCTCTGTTCCAACTTTTCCAGGAAGCAGAGGATGCCTTCGCGTTTGGTGATGCAAGCCTGTTTATCAGTGCCCAGAGTGGCAAGCTCAGCAAGAATCTCAGCGTATTGAATTGATGTGGCGTGGATGAAATCGTATTTGAGGAAAGCGAAAACAAGAACACATGAAAAGCTGGAAGATGCTATACGTCATTCCCTTGGTCTGCTTAAATCCGAGTTTGTTGCAAATTGGTTCAAACATTGCGGTTATTATCTTTAAAAAGTCAATGCGCTATAATTGAGCGGCATTATCTGGCTGCGATCAAGGCGAAATGCGATTCAAACGATCCCGCCCTCAAACGCATATGAGATCTATGCGTTCGCTTATATTATGAAACATAAGAAGTCATACAGGACTGCATGGAGCGCGAGAAGGGGCACTACCTAGGAGACAGACGTTACTCCGCTATAGCGCACGCCGTAGTGACCAAGGATGTCTGCATTATGGAAAAACTGATCGACGATTCTCTGCGAACCGACCTCACTAACAAAGGTTTGATGACATGCGCAACATGCTCGCTGATGCAGGTGATCGCCGAGTGTACCCTAATGCTGCCGCTGCTGGTTAGGATACACTATCATGTAACAGGCGACAAGGAATGACTTAGCCTTTAGCAAGGCGGGCTTACTGTTCCGCCGTAACCCTTAGCGTTCGGTAAACCTCGAACGAACGCGAGCGGTAGATTGCCGCCCGCGTTCCACGCTTATTACCGTCTGTGTTACTATAGATTATCCAGCGATCCGAACTGAGGCGTCTCTGTCTCCAGTTCAAAATCCACCGTCCGGCATAACTCGCCCCTGCTTTCCGGCAGCCTGCACCGCACATGACCCTGTCCTGACGTAGGTGCGAATGACTGGCTGTACTCCACAGGCGCGCCGTCCGCCAGCATAGTCACATTCTTGATGGGACTTGAGAGCATCAGTCCGCCGATGTTCGAGCCTTTAAGGACATGGATATACAGATGGTTCTTCGTCGACGTCATATAATAGTTATCCGCTTCGTATGGATAACCCCACACGGGCTGGGTGGCATATATCGCCCTGCCGTTGGCGCGGACGAAATGACCGACCTCCCGCAGGATATTGACGCTGCCCTGTGGGATGACTCCCTTGTCGTCCGGGCCGACGTTGAGCAGATAGTTACCGCCACGTCCGTTAACCTTGAATAGTAGGCGCAGAACCTGCTCGGGGGACTTCCAGTTGTTGTCGAATGACTTATAGCCCCATGTGTCGTTGAGCGTAGCCGGGACTTCCCAGTCGCCGTCGTATGGCAGGATGGGGATCTGGTTGTCTCCGGTGGACATGTATTCGCCCAGCGTGTTACCGATGCGGCCGGAGACTATGCAATCGGGTTGTATGGATTTGACATAGTCCTTAACCTCTTTGCTCTGCTCGAATGACATAGTCTGAGGCGTGTCGAACCATATCAAGCCGACGTCGCCGTACTGGGTGAGCAGTTCCTTCAGCTGCGGCTTGCACTTATTCTGAAGGTATTCGTCAAAATCCTTTTCCTCGTTAGGCGTACCATAGCCGAGGCCGTTCGGCTCGTGCCAGTCCTGCGCCTGGGAATAATAGAAGCACAGCCTGATTCCCTCGCGCTTGCATGAAACGGCAAGCTCGGCTATCGGGTCTCGTCCGAACGGCGTCGCGTCGACGATATTATACTTCGAACATTTGGAATGGTACATAGCGAAACCATCGTGATGTTTGGCGGTTATAACTATATACTCCATGCCCGCGTCCTTCGCTAATTCCACCCATTCGTCGGCGTTGAATCCTGTAGGGTTGAAGTCGCAAGCGATTTTCTCGTAGTCGGCGACGGGGATATTGAAATGTTTCATTATCCATTCGCCGAGGCTGCTGGTCTGTTTGCCTTGGTAGGAACCCGCCAGCTGGGAATAAAGCCCCCAATGGATAAACAGTCCGTACTTCGCATCTTTCCACCATTGTTGACGGCAATCTTTCTTCATAATCCTATCCTTTCGTTATTCAGCTGGACTAGGGCCTGTTCGAAAAATCTCGCGTGGGTCTTGGGGCGTCTTTTCCGAACAGCCCCCAATTGGACTTAACGCCAATCAATCGAATACCCTGACGAACCGTTCCGGTTCGGCGCACGGTATCCATTCGGGCGCTCCATCGCCGTTCGGGTTGCCGCGCTTGATAAAGTTTGACCATGCGGCGACCATACCCTTTTCTAGGGCGTAGTCAGCCGCGTCCTTTGGCCGCCAGCTGCGGTGAAGCAGGCCAAACATGTACCATAGTTCCGCGCAGTGGAACGCGCCCGCGTCGTCGCCTAGCGGCTTGTGGGTAAAATAGTATACATAGGCTGGTTTTCTTCCAAGCTGGGCGTTCTTCAGGCTCCACTGGACGCAGCCGTGATAAAGGCGGCTCTTCTCGCCGCTAGCCAGCATGTCGGCGGTCATACCTATGTCATTCTCGGTCAGGCCTATCATGTATGGCACGTCAAGGTGATCACCATTATCTACTATTTTATCATAACCTTTCTTTAGTAGATATCCGTCCACTACTGGGGCGAACGATAGGCCTCGTCTCTGCTGACGCACGATTTGGACGTTCTTCACAATGGTTTCGACTGGGAGGGCGCGCATCTGCTCCAGCGTTTCTGCGCCGCACATCTTAGCAAACTCTACACCCATCGACTCCGCTTCGGCTAGCGTCCTATCATTCGCTATGCCCGTGTCGTATCCTCCCGCGCTCTGCAATATCGCGCCATGAACCAAGCCTGTCGAAAGCGGGGAGGATATGATGGTCTGTACGGACAATGCGCCGGCTGACTGCCCGAATATTGTCACGTAGTTTGGATCACCGCCAAAGGACGCTATGTTGTCCCTAATCCACTCCAGCGCGGCGATTTGGTCGAGTATGCCGTAATTACCCGACCGTCCCGCTTCTGCGGTCAGCCATGGATGGGCGAGGAACCCGAACGCGTTCAGCCTGTAGTTTATGGTAATCATAACCAGGCCTTGCTTGCACAAGGCTTCGCCGTCGAACTCGGCGTCGCATCCGCTGCCTTCGACGTAGCCGCCGCCATGGATGTATACCGCAACGGGCAGTCGCTCCTCCGCGCTAGCGGCAGGAGTCCATATGTTGAGGTACAGGCAATCCTCGCTCATCGGCGGCATGAACGCAGCGTCTCTGAAGAACTCTTTCTGGTAGAAACTGCCGGGCTGATGATCCTGGTGTGGGCAGCGGCAGCCGAATTGGTCGGCTAGCCTTACGCCTTGCCAGCTTAGCGCGGGCTGCGGTGGCGCCAGTCTGCGCCTCCCGACGGGAGGCGCAGCATATGGCACTCCCTTGAACAATGTAAACCCGTCCATGGGCACGCCTTTCAACGTGCCCTGAACGACGTTCGCGGTGGTAATCATAATTGATGAACCTCATAGAACGAAACCGTCTCGCCGGCCTTCATGTCATACCCGATCTTCCCGCAGGCGAATTGCTTCTCGCCGTCGGTCGCTTCCTTCCATGGATTAACCAGAGTCAGCTTGGCATCGCGCGTCGCTTTTACGCAGACGTACTGCACATGGCCGTCCTGCATCGCGGACGAGACGACGAACCCGCCCCTGGCGTGCAGCTCGAACGACGCGTCCCAGTCCTTCTTCCAGGCGGGGAACACGCGTATAACGGGCGGCAACGTCGGCGCTCCGCCGGAGCACTGCATCAGTCCCATTTGCAGACCGGCGGCTGCGTTGCCCAGACGCTGGGCGCTGATGGCGTTGATCCCCTCGCGCGCTGTGAGACGGTTGCGGTAAACGGCCTGACTGCCGTTCCAGTCGTAGAAGCAATGCTCCTGCTCGGCGCACTCACTGTTGAGCTGGCGAACGATATTATCCAGTAACAATTCGCCCTCGCCCATCGCCGCAAATATCCTGGGGAACGACGACATCTCGCTGGCGTACCAGCGTTGGTCGTCTACGCCGTAACCGCGCTTGATACGATCTATCATGTTGCGCCCAACCCTGTAGTAGGCGGGGTTCGCTTCCTCGGTCTGCAGGTTGCATAGGTCGAACGACGTGCACGGGTTCGGGCGGACGCGCTTGCCTTCACGATAGTTGAGCAAGGCGTGACCTCTCGCTCCAACCCATACGACCGAACCATCTTCCGGTATCTCGACGTCGCATTCGGTATCCTCGCTGGTGGGCATGGGCGCCAAATGGTCGAGTATCTCCTGCCACAGCGGGATTTTGTCTGCGTCGACGCCCAGCAGCGTCGCAGCATGTATAGTGGTGGGGAATATGCCGTGCATACCCGACATGGTGTCGAGCGTATCCTTCGCGCCCCAATAGCTCTCGCCATGATTGCTGTACAAGATATGGTACAGTCCATCATCTTCCTTGACCAGGTTCGGATACGTGCGGAAGAATTCCGTCACGCCGCGAAGCATGGGATAGGCTTGCCTGCGCAGGAAGGCTTCGTCGCCGGTATACTCGTATGTCAGCCAGTAATGGTACGCTAGGTTCGCCATGCTGCCGAATATGTGCGATACATGCGCGACCGCGCCGAACGGCGTCTCCTCATATATCAGTTGACCATTGACCCACTTGGGTTCGGTGGACTTACCCACGAGGAAGTTCCAGCGCGTCTCGAACGGATTCTTCCCGCTGGCGAAGCGCTTGAACGCATCGCTGCGCTCCTCCCACGGCTTTCGCAGCAGCATTAGTTCCGTCAGTTCCTTGGCTATGTCGTCCGTCAGAACCTCCGGACCCCAAACGTAGGAGGTCTCCCCAATAAACATACCTTCAGCGCCGAACGTCTGCCACGCCGCAGTTTCGCTGGCCTCGCTCATGTTCTAGTACATATTTAGGTACGGCTTTATAAGCTCGGTATGACCTGTCGGGAGTATGGCATTGTACATTAGGTTGAGGTTATTCCACCACTGCATGGTCCCCCAGTGCCGGCGGTCGCCGCGCGGACTGAACAGCAGCCCGCCGAAATTCGGCGCGTACTTGTCGTTACGGGAGCAGCTAGCCATTATGTACATGAAGTAAGCATAGTGGACTGAAACCTTCTCGGCGTCGGGGCTGCCGCACAGCGATATGTATGAGCCTTGCCAGAAGTTATGCCACCATGCCAGATGATCCATCTTCAGCGCATCATAGCCTTTCGCTTCCGCCTTCGATAGTTGGAACAGCGCGGCGCGAACGACGTCGACCTTCCTATTCAGCGTCGCGGTGGACGACACATACGCGTGAAACTCGCCGCGTTCCGGCGGAACCATTATCTTGATTTGCGTCTCGCCTTCCTGGCCGTGGATGTGCGTATCTGATCTAGGAAGAACGGGGAACTGGCCGTTGTTCTCGTCGTCGACGCGGATGCGCGCCGCGCGGCCCGTCGCTTTCACCGCCACGGCCGACGCGCAGTAGAAGTCGTCCTCTATGAACTCTTGCTTAAGTATGGCGATTTCTCCGGCTCTGATGAGTTGAGAAGTCGCGACATGGCTGCGCGTCCTGACATACGCCGGACGCAGCATACGCAGACGGATCTCGATTCCTTCCGGGTCGTCGCGCCTATCGTCAATCTTATAGGCGACAGCGTCGCAGCCTTCGGCGGCGAAGCATTCCAGCGACACGTCATGCGACTGGATCTGGGCTGACGCGTCGTACACGTCCAGGCTTTGGGTAGCAGAACCGTCGAAGACGTCAGGCCCGAACCCGGCGAAGTCTATGTCCATATAGGCGCAGGCATAGCCGTAGTCCTCGTGCGTGTCGATGAAACTGTTTGTAGCGTTGCCGTTAGCGAATACGTCCACGCGGTTTATCTGGGTCTTGACGGAGGCCGGAGAAGTCCAGACCATCGTGCCCATGGTTCCGTTGCCGATGGGGAGACCTTCCTCGCTGCGGGCGGCGACGCCTTGGTAGATCAGGTTAGCCTTACGGACGAGTGCCGAGCGGTCATCTTTGCAGCATGGCATGTTTGCATATCTCCTTATAAATAAGGCGGGGAACCGCTCGCGCGATCCCCCGCGTTCCGGCTGATAGCCGACGCCGCCTGCGTTAGCGATTAGAACGATGTGAGATACTTATCCAGCGTCTTCTGGTTGACGTCGATCAGTGTCTGCAGCCCCAGGTCGTACATCGTTTGGACGTACAGATCCCAATCCTTGTCGATATCCATCTGACCTGTCACGAACTGCGCGATGGCTTCCTGGCCGTAGTTCTGGATATTGACCTGGATATCCATCAGGGTTTCAATATCTTCCGCGTCGTACACCAATACGGGCAGGCTCTTATTTACGCGGAACGGTTCGTAGGCGTTCTTCGTTTCGTCGAACAGTATCTGCTCGATGTTGTACTCAGATCCTGGCGCGGTGGCGATAGCGTTGCGCTCCGACATGGGTCGGACGGCCGGACCAATCTCATACCAGCGGGAGTTGATGAGCGTCGGCGTACCGGCGGATCCGATAGGGCCTGGCAGCAGCGTGAATAGCGCGGGGTTGCCGTCTAGGCCGATATCGCCTTCGCTTGGCTTCGCCCATCCCGCGCCTTCAAGGCCGTAGCGCATGACCATGTGCTCCCATGTGTCTTGGTTGCTCGAAGCGATGGTCATCAGATAATCGCCCATGCGAAACGCCGCTTCCGGATTCTTGCACGTATGGGTGATCAGGTAGCTGTAGCTTGCGCCGCCGGTCGGGCAATCAACGGATACCCTGCCGGCAGGGCCTTCCAGTGGCGACAGGGCGATATAGTCGTAGATATCAGGATTGTCCGTGCTCGCGCCGGAGATGGCGAACATGGCAGAGAACGAGCCGAGCTTGTTTCCGTCGGCGGCACCGGACAGCATCTTCATATTCTCCTGGGTGTTTATGAAGATTTCCTTATCCATCAAGTTTTCCTCGTATAGCTTGCGGAACCAGCGCAATCCTTCTTGGTAACCTGGAGTGATAGCGCCCGAAGCGACTTTGTCGGGCTCCTCAAGGTACAGCCAGTATTGCTCAAAACCTGTGGAATACTGGAAGGCATTCATAAGGAAATAGTCCAGCGTCGTCCTTACGGTTTCCCTGCCGATTGAGCCGGACAGCGGGACTTCGTCCTTGATTCCATTCCCGTTCGGGTCGTTGTCGCGGAACGCGACGAGCATGTCGTAGAATTCGTCAATGGTCGTTGGCGGCTCAATGCTCAGCGCTTCCAACCAATTGTTATTGACGTAGAACTTATGCACCAGCGACACATGGTACGCGCCGTCGTTGACGCCGCCAAGGCCATAGATGTTGCCGTCCGGCGCGGTCACTTGCGAGCGCCCCCACGGAATTACTTCCATGGCGTCATACCAAGCGTCGCCGTACTCCTCGATGTAGTCGTTCAACGGCAGAAGCAATCCCTGCATCCCATAACTGAACACTTGCTCGGTAGTCATGATGGATCCGACGTTCGCCGTCATGACGACGTCCGGAAGCCCTGAATTCGCTGCCATCATCACGCGCAGCTTTTCCGCCGCCTCGTTTATGCCGATCTTCTCCCAGTTGATATGGATGTTAGTCTTTTCTTCCAGCCAAACGGTCGCGTCGTTGGTCTCGATACCGTCCGCGGCTTCCGTGGGCAAGTTACACCAGACGGTGAGGGTTATGGGTTCGTCAACGATGGGGAATACGCCCTTGGGATTGACAGGGGTTTCAGCAAGCGCCGCGCCGCACGCGGCGAGCATCGCCAGAGCGATGGCTAGGGATAGGAACCGTTTCATGCTTCGTCCTCCTTATAGATCGCCATTATGTTAAGGCCGTTTGCCTTGGGTTCTGTTCAGCCCTTGATAGACCCGATCATCACCCCGTGGATGAAATACTTTTGGATGAACGGATACAGTGCCAGCACGGGCACGCTGGCTATGACTATCAGCGAATACTTTAGCAGGTTCTTGACCGCCTCGCGTTCTATCAATGATTCCATGCTAACGGTGGAGGCGTCCACCTGGTTTAGCAGCAGTATCGAGCGCAGCACAATCTGCAGCGGGAACAGCTTGGTATCCGACAGGTACATGAACGCGTTGAAGTAAGCGTTCCAATGCCCGACGGCGTAGTATAACGCGATTACCGCCAGTATCGGTTTGGATAGAGGCAGCGCGACCGAGCGGATGAACCTGAAGTCGCTGCAGCCGTCTAGCTGCGCGGCTTCCAGCAGTTCGTCAGGCAGGGCCGACATGAAGTACGTGCGGGTAAGTATCATATTGTACACGCTCATCGCGCCGGGCAGCAGCATCGCCCAGCGGGTGTTCATGATACCTAGTTTGCTGACCAGGATGTAGGAAGGTATCATCCCGCCGCTGAAGAACATGGTGAACGAGAATACAAGCATAACGAACCCGCGCGGCGTATAATCCTTGCGCGACAGCGGATACGCCGCCATGACGGTCATCGTCACGTTGATGAGCGTCCCGGCTACGGCATAGAACAGGGAATTCATGTAGCCGGTCAGCACCATGCTGTTGCGGAACACAGCCTGGTATCCCTTCAACGTCGGCTGGATGGGATACAGCCATACCTGCCCGCCCGTGACCGCCGCCGCGGACGAGAACGAGGAGCTGAGCACCACTATCATGGGGTATATGGTGATAAGGAACGCGAAGCCCAGCAGCGCGTATATCACTATGTCGAACAGGCGATCCGCTCCGGTCGAGCGTTCGAACGGCGACCTGCGCTTCATGCGGACGGTTGATGCTGTGTGCGTCACGCAAACCGCTCCATTTCTATGATAATTATACGACTAGAACATTCCACTGCCGTTGATGCGGTTGGCTAAGCCATTAACCGACAGCAGCAGTATGAAGTTGATCAGCGAGTTGAGCAACCCGACTGCCGTGGAGTATGAGAAGTTGGGCAGCTGCGAACCGATGGACTGCTGGTAGATATATGTATTGATAATCTGCGAACCGCTGATGTTCATGGGGTTCTGCATTAGGTAAACCTTCTCGAACCCGACGTTCATGATCTGCCCGATACGCAGTATCAATAGGATAGTCGCGGTCGGGAGTATGCCGGGCAGGTCGACGTGCCATGTACGTTGGAACTTATTTGCACCGTCGACGGTCGCAGCCTCGTGCAGCGACGGGTCAATGGAGGACAGCGCCGCTATATAGATGATTGAGTTATAACCCGTATACTGCCATACGTCCGACCATACGTACAGATGCTGGAATATCCCCGGCTTGGTGAGGAACGAGATGCGTTCGCCGGTGATGTTGAACAGCATCGTGTTGACCACGCCGGTTTTCTCCGCCAGGAATTGGTACAGCATACTCACCACGACCGTGACCGACAGAAAGTACGGCGCGTATGTGCCCATCTGCACGGTCTTCTTGAACCAGCGTTTTTGGCAGGCGTTGATAGCCAGCGCTAAAACAATGGGGATGGGGAAGCCGGCCAGCAAAGAGTATAGGCTAAGGCTGAGCGTGTTGCGCACGATCTGCCAAAAATTATGGGACATGACGAACTTATTGATCCACTTCATGCCTACCCAGTCGCTGCCAAGTATGCCTTTCATCGCGTTGAAATTCTTAAACGCAATGAGCAGACCGTACATCGCGCCGTAATGGAACACGATGAGGTACGCCAGCGGCGGCATTAATAATAGGTATAGCTGCCAGCGGCGGCATTCGCGGCGGGTGATCTTTCGAATGCCGCCGCGCCTAGTGCCGGGCGTATAGCCTGAACCTTCCCGCGAGCCGCTAAGCGCCGCATTCATGCGAACGCCTCCTTCCTAAACGATTGGTCTATAATGAGCGTATGATAAGTTTAGCAAAAAAGCAAGATGAAATATATGATATATATGGAACGTGTTGACGTATCGTCCCGCGCAGTCAGCATATCGGCTAATAGTAATGGAATCATTAGCTAACTTCATAGTGAATTGCATGACATATCTGGAAAATCAGCCATATTGTTGCGTTCAGTCGAATCATGGTGTACAATATATCCAACATAATTCCGCAGAAGGACTGATTTGGTGGTGTCGTTCTCGCAACACATGCGAAGTAAACCGTTCGCTATCGCCTACGCGTCATACGCGCTGCTGCTTGGCGTGATACTGCTTATATGGGCGCTATCGTTTTCCCGTATGATGGTTATAGTCGAGCAGGACGCGCTAGCCTCCATGCGCGGGGCGCTCAGCCAGGGTGAGACCGCGCTGAACGAGATCCTAACCAGCGTCGACCATCTGGTAACCCGCACGATGAGTTACCCGTTAGTGCGCTCCGCCATGCGAATGGATACGCCGCTTGAGGACGCCGACTATAACCTGCTGCGTCGCTTAAACGACGAATATTCCTGGGCAATGGCGCAGGAACCGTACTTGGCGCGGTTCTTTATATATTTCCATAGCTCCGAATCGTTCGCCGGGGATTTCGGCGTGAGCGCCAGGAGCCGGATCGTTTACGACAACTATATAAATTATGAAGGCATATCATACGAGCAGTGGCGCGGGCTCGTCGCCTCGAGCGGCGCGTTCCTAACGGCCTGGCCTGCGGCGAACGTTAAGCTAGGCTCGGCCCTCGACCGCTGCGTGACGTTCCTATATTCCGTGCAGGAATACGGGCTTATGACCAGGCGCGCGACCATTGCCGCGCTTATCTCTGAATCCACGCTGCGCGACTGTTTCCATAGCGCCGAAGGCGCGGGTGCGTCTGATTTCCTGCTCGTTGACGACCGCGGTGCCGTACTGTACGAGAGCGCGGCTGCTCAGGGCGGCGCGGTTGAGCGGGAAGCAATGGATGCTTTCATCGATAGCGGGCGATCCGTCGAGTATATAGACCATGACGGTAAGCGGCTTATCCTGCTGCGCGGCGAGCGGACGACGCACGGTTTGGCCACAATGGCCGTCATCGATTATTCGATCATAAGGGATAAGCTCGCTCCGCTAAACAAACTGTTCGCGGTCGTGTTCACGGCCGCGTTTATCGTCGGAGTCGCACTTGTCATACTGCTGTCACGGCTGAATAACCAACCGCTGCGCCGCATCGAGAAGCTGCTGCAGGCCATGCCCCACGACATCACCGAAACGCCCGACGCGCCGCGTTTGCTGGACACAAAGATCAACAATATCATCAGCGTGAATTCCAGCCTGGCTGCGCGGCTGGATGCG
>JAISBH010000197.1 GCA_031266295.1 Oscillospiraceae bacterium
ATGTCGCCGCAGCGACAGAGGGGGTTCCCCGCCGCAGCGGCTCCCCAAGCCGCACCGCCGCTAACTCACAACGGAGAAAGCGCGTGGCGCGCGATAACCGGTAGATACACGACGCAACGCGAGCGCGCTCGCCGTCCGCGACGAGGGTTAGGGGGAATAGTAAGATATGTATTCGCGGACGGCGTAGTTCGACCGCAGTCGAACCACGCGCGTCCCCCTCGCGGCGCCAACCTCACGCATCACACCGACCCACAGCGGAGGGCGGGCGGGAATACAAACAACGGGAGGATGGGATGCAAGACAGGCGCGGCCGTGAGAAGGAAGCACGTCGGGTGAGGCTGGAACGGCACAAGCAAGATAGGTCGCATGAGATAAAAGAAGACGAAAAAGCAAAGGAGGCGCGGAATTGGAAGCGCAGAAACAGGTTGAAACGCAGACTAACGGAACAGGGGACGAGACCCAAACGGAGCAGGCGAGGAGACTAGAAGACGCAGTCTGGATAGGCGAGCAGTTATCCAGGCGAACGCTGCCGCCGGAACTGGCCGCGTTATTTGAAAGGCACAACAAAGCAGAAGCAGTGGCGGCGATGGACGCTATTCAAGTAAGCATCCACAGCATGGTGGAGGATAACATCCGCAAACGGATAGCGGGAAGCGCACCAGTAGTAGGCGCAATGGCAAATACGAGGCACGAGGCCATACGCAAGGCATTCAGGCTAAAACGATAAAGCAGCATTCCCCCGCCGCCAACAAGCGGCAAAGGGGGTATTGGAGGTGGAGATGGCAAACACGATAGCGTTATTTTCAGGATTCGCGGGGATACTGGACGAGGTATACGCCGAAGCAAGCCTAACGTCCGCGCTGGACGGTGCAGCAGAGCTGATGCGTCAAGGCGCGAAGATCAACGAGATGATCATACCGAAAGTGACAGTGCAAGGCCTGGCGAATTACGATCGTAATGAGGGCTATGTGCCCGGCAGCGTAATGCTGACACATGAAACGATGACATGCAATTTCGATCGCGGCCGCATGTTCACAGTAGACGCGATGGACGACGCGGAAACGGCCGGAGTAGCGTTCGGCCAGCTGGCGGGCGAGTTTATCAGGACGCAGGTTGCGCCGGAACTGGACGCGTTTCGGTTCGCGCAGTACGCGCAAGCGGCGGGTACCAAGGTGAGGCAAGATCTGGCGACAGGGGCGGAAACGCTAGCCGCGCTGCGAGATGCCGCAAACACAATGGACGCCGCCGAGGTACCATTAGATAGGCGGGCGCTGTTCATAGCGTCGTCGCTGCTAGGGTTGGTAGAGGATATGGATACGACGGTATCGCGCGCCGCGCTGGCCAGGTTCGATCCGATCGTAAGAGTACATCCGTCCAGGTTCTACGAGACGATCTCGTTGAACGACGGCACGACGGAAGGTCAGCAGGCGGGAGGATTCATGCCAGCCCCCGACGCGGCTGCGCTGTTATTCCTAGCGGTGCACATGGACGCCGTAGTGCAATTCACAAAGCACGCGGAGCCGAAAGTAATCCCTCCGCAGGAAAACCAGACGGCTGATGCGTGGAAATTCGGATACCGCCTGGTATCCATAGCGAGCGTGCTAGAGAACAAGACGACTGGGGTATACGCTCACCTGAACGAGCCTCCAAGCCCGCCACCAAACACATGACCCCGCTAGAATCAATGAAGATCCGGCTGGGCATCCGCGCCGAGGACGAAGATCCGCTGCTGATGCTCTATCTGGAGGACGCGCACGCGTTCATACTGGGTTATACAAACAGAAAGGTTATTCCGGCGGCATTGAATTCAACCTGGGTCAACGTCGCCATAAATCTGTACGGCAGGCGCGGCATGGAGGGTGAATCCAAACGGACGATAGGCGACGTCAGCCGAGTTGCGGAGACACTGCCGACGAATATACAGATGCTGCTTAACAACTGGCGGTTAGGGAGGGTGCTGCAATTCCATGCGCGTGCGTGATATAGAATGGGTTATAGGATGGAAGGCGCTGCGCGAACCCGATCCGTCGATGGACAAATACCGTTGGAAAAAAGGTTACAGACTCATTCGCGGTAAGGTGTGGTTCGGCAAAGAGGATGGCGAGACCATAGCGAGAACCGAGCGCGGCGAGCGGATAGACGCGAGCGCGTCGGCAGTGTTTATAAAAGACAAGCCGATAGGAATCGGCTGGGGCGTATGCGTCAGCGTAGAATCCGGGGAGTCGTGCGATTACAGGATCACCAAGCTGGCCGACAGGGGTGCGTACTGGCGCGCAGAGCTGACTGGCATACCGCCCGAGTTCAGGGGGTGAATCGACTCATTGGAGGATTTACAAAGGCTGATCCAAGAGGAAGCGCCGAAGCTGTCGGTCGGGTGGGCGAACGACGGAACGCCGGAGCGGCTGCCGCGAATGTTGCTGGAGGAGACATCTCGCGCCTCGACAGTGTTCGGAGACAATGCGCCGGTCGCGGTGCGTCAAGTGATAGAGGCGGGGATATTCGCGGCGGAGCAGCGGCAATGCGAGGAAATTGGCGGCTTGATCGCGAACATCGCCGTGCGGAGTGGGTTTATCCTTACAAACCGCCGCACGCACAATGATGATAAGACGCGCGGCGTGACGTTGACACTGGAGCGCTGGCTGCCGATAAGGAACGCTGGCAGCGCGTTATATGGAGGATAGCGATGGGCGTCGATGTGTTGATAGGAATTCGTGACGTCAAGTTGGCCGAAATCACCAGGGATGATATCGACGGATATGGATGCAAGGACGCGGTCGCACTGCCATTGGCGGTGCGGCTACGCCTATCTCACGCTGACACGTTCCTCGCTGTGTACAGCGACGAGGGAATGCGCGGGCGTGTTCGCACTGCGTCAGGCATAGAGGCGGAATTGCGGCTGGCCGGGGCGGATCCCTCGCGGCTGGCCGAACTGGGATTGTGGGCTTATGATGAAGCGACCGGAACATATCGCGACGGATTGCCTAGGGGAGGCAAGGGTTACGCGCTGCAATTCAAGGAGGATACGCTGGACGGCGGCGCGCTGCGCTGGTTGTATAGGGTATTCTGGATTGAGGAAGTGCGGTTGGACGAGTATGTAACAAGGGGCGCGGCGGCGAATGTGCGCGAGTGGATTGTTACAGGTGCGCTGCGCTATCCTAGGTGTGAGAGGTATCCGTGGAGGGAGGCGGGGAACCCCCTCTGCCGCTGCGGCGACATCTCCCCCTAGGGGGGCGATGAGGGTTGTCGGTTACGTTACGAGATAGACTATCGGAGCACAACTGCGGGGAACCCCCTCTGTCGCTGCGGCGACATCTCCCCCTGAGGGGGGCGATGAGGGCTGGGAGGACGGGTTGCGTTCCGGAACAGACCCTAAAGCACAACCGGCTGGCCGAAACCGATGGCTTGTGCGCAAACGATGGTCCAGGCGAAGCCTGGTCAGGATTCGAAAGGGCGGATAGCCCTTCGCAGGGTATCGGGACAGAGTCCCGTAAACCCCGTTGGACCCCCCATCGGGGGGAAGGGGGGCGTTCCTCGTTTCCCCGTTCCAACCCTGCGCCCCGCCAGGGATAATGCTATAAGGTAATGGTCATCTTACACCATAGTGGCGGGGCGCAAGTAACTTAAAGCGCATTCGGTTCGCAAACCGAACAGCGTCCCGCCGCAGCGGACAGCCGAGGATTGCGCGACGCAACCCAAGCGTAGCGTTGCGCAACGCTATATCTATATTGCGCGATGCAACTCCCGGCTGTCCGCTGCGGC
>JAISBH010000205.1 GCA_031266295.1 Oscillospiraceae bacterium
GAGGTCGGGAGGGGGATGTCAATCCCCCTCCCGAAGGCGCGGATGCGCCGCGCGCCGCGGTTTCCTCTACTGTACTGGTGATAAACCCTTAACCACGCGCATACCTTCTTCCAGACCAGCCAGTAGGGACGCGGCACGCCGTTGTCCGTTAAAGGAGGATGCGCAATGGAATCCTTTGACCTGTACCGTGACATCGCAGAACGGACGAACGGGGACATCTATATCGGCGTCGTCGGACCCGTCCGTACGGGTAAGTCTACATTTATCAGCCGGATGATGGACCAAATGGTCACGCCGCTCATCGATAATCCGCACAAACGTATGCGTGTGATCGACGAATTGCCCCAGAGCGGCAGCGGCCGCACTATCATGACCACCCAGCCCAAGTTCGTGCCCGACGAAGCCGTCGAAGTCGCGCTCAGCGACAGCGCCACCGCTAACGTCCGCCTGGTGGACTGCGTCGGCTACCTAATCCCCGGTGCGCTGGGTACATCAGAGGGCGAAGACGCGCGCATGGTGCACACACCATGGTATGACGAGGATATCCCCTTCGAAGACGCCGCAGAGATAGGTACTCGCAAGGTAATCAACGATCATAGCACACTGGGATTGGTCGTCACAACCGACGGCAGCTTCACCGAACTCCCTCGCAGCGCCTATACCGAAGCGGAAGAACGTGTCGTGCGCGAACTAAAGGCGTTACATAAACCGTTCATCGTCGTACTCAATAGCGCCCTGCCCTCGCGCCCCGAAACACAGCAGCTTAAACAACTGCTGGAAGCGAAGTACTCCGTCCCCGTATCCGCCGTAGACGTCAAGAATATGACCACTGACGATATATCCGGATTGCTCAACGGCCTGCTGATGGCGTTCCCAATGCGCGAGTTCAGGATCGAGCTGCCCAACTGGACGCAGGCGCTCGACGAGAAACACTGGCTCCTGCAATCGCTGCTGGAAACGGCCAGCGAGGCCGAGATGGAGTCTCCGCTGATGCGCGACCAGGCCGCGTTCGCCAGCGCGATAAGCAAGAACGAATACGCGGACTCCGCGCTGCCGGTTTCTGCCAAACTAGGCGAAGGCTCCGTAACATATCAGCTTCCGCTAAGGGAAGGCCTGTTCAACAAAATACTCGGCGAGGAGGCGGGCACTGAGATTCGCGGCGACGCGCACCTGCTCTCCCTGCTGAAGGATCTGGTATACGCCAAGAAGGAATACGACCGCATAGCCGACGCGCTCTCGGCGGTTCGGCAGACGGGCTACGGCCTGGTGGTGCCCACCTTATCCGAGCTGACGCTGCAGCAGCCCGAGATTGTTAAGCAAGGCAACCGTTTCGGCGTGAGACTAAAGGCCAGTGCGCCGTCGCTGCACCTGATCCGCACCGATATCACCACCGAGGTAACGCCCGTTGTCGGGACTGAGCAGCAGTCCGAGGAACTGGTGCAGTACCTGCTATCCGAATTCGAGCAGAATCCGGAACAAATATGGGAGACCAACTTCTTTGGCAAGTCGCTGCATGACATGGTTCGCGAAGGCCTGTCTACAAAACTGTCCAACATGCCTCTTGACGCGCAGGAGAAGGTACAGGATACCCTTACCAAGATCGTCAACGAAGGCAGCGGCGGGATGATCTGCATACTCCTCTGATATAGTTCACAGGTCCAGCTAGCTTACATAAAGGAAAGCAGCATGGCAGGCAACACCCCGCAGGGTTGGCGGGGTGTTTCTTTTTGGTAAGATAGTGCGGCGTAAGGTTAACCCCCTCTGTCGCCGCAGCGACAGAGGGGGTTCCCCCGATGAATTCCTGAAATATATTCGATAGCCTGGACATATAATGCGACGGATAACATGTATAAAGGAGCGATGCGTATGCCGAGCAATGTGAATGCCGAAAAGGCGACAATCAAGATACATGACGCCGCCGAACTGGCGGCCGTCAAGAGCAACGCGGAGTATGAGCTAGCCGGCGACATAGCGCTTGGCGGACGCTGGCATACGCTTGAAGGGATATCTAACATATCGTTCTACGGCAACGGCCATCAGATCAAGAACATGACCGCGCCGCTGTTCGGGCATCTGGTTCAGTCCAAAATAATGCATCTGCGTGTGGAAGCTCGCGTGACTCGGCAAACGGAGCGGTATACTGGCGCGCTGCTGCGCACAGGTATCAGGGTGACGCTGTCAGGCTGCTCGGTCAACGGCACGGTTGACGGCGCGGAGTATGTCGGCGGTCTGGCCGGCGACCTCAGTCAATCCACATTGACCAACTGCGCCAGTGTGGCCGCCATATCCGGCGAGCAGTACGTAGGCGGGCTTGTAGGGTGTGTATCACACTCCAGCGTGACCGAGAATACCAATAGCGGACAGCTTAAAGCCGTTAGCCGCGCAATGTACGCCGGGGGCGTCGTCGGCTACGCGCAGGATCAATCCTATATCGCGGACAACGTCAACACCGGGCCGCTGGTCGGTTTCGGGTTTCACTGTCTGGGCGGGATCGCGGGCGGCGTGCGCGACGTGCGCGTGTTCTCCGGCAACGTTAACAAGGGGATGATACAGGGGCGGCGGTTCACGGGCGGGATCGCGGGCATGGCGGACTCGTCGGCTCTTGAGCGCAACCACAACCTGGGGCCTGTCACATGCGCCCTTGATAACGTAGGCGGCATAGTGGGCTACGCGTTCAAGCCCCCCGTACTGATACGCGGCAACACCTCCGCCGGCGCGGTCGAGGGTCAGGCTGACTTTACGGGCGGCATATGCGGATTCGCTGGCGAAGGCTCCGCGATCATCGACAACACGGTCTCCTGCCCGACAATCAAGGGCATGGGCAGCGTCGGGCGGATATTGGGCGGCGGCGAAGCCTTGCTGTCAAACACGCGGGTGAACGGGCAATGCGTCGTTATAGGCCCGACGCCTCCGTTGATGTATTTCAAGGAATCCATTGTCACGGTGGATAATCCGGAATATGGCGTCAACGGCCGCCATGGCGAGTCGTTCATCTGCCCGGAAGGCATGACGGCGACGGGCATATGGATGCTGTGCGTGCCCAAGTCCGCCGTAGAGATCTCCGGGAACGAGATGGAGGCGCAATCCAACGTTATTACGCCTAAAGGACAAACCGACGACGTCCAACCGGTACAGGGTCAAACGGTCAGCCAGGTTGAGGCCGGGATCGCCGTGCTCAGCCGCTCTTTTGAACAGATTGTGACGTCGCTGGGCCTGGGTGTGACGGCTCTGTCACGCGTATTCCAGACCGACGTCGAGATGCTGCAGCCGATGCTGGCCCGCGACCGCGACACGCTGCGCACACTACGGCTGCTCCAGTCCACGCTCAACGCGTACATGGAGTACTGCGACAATGTCGATCCGGGTGACGATCTCGACTATGTCAGCGCGCCCGCGCAGGCTGATCCTACCGCGCTGCTCACCGCAAAGGTAGAACGCGTCGTGCTGAAGCTCTCCGCCGAGACAACCCAAACGCCGCTGGAAGGCGTGCCAGTCACCGCGGCTTACGAGGGATTCAGCAAGACGTTTTATTCGGACGCCGAGGGCCAGGCGATAATTGAGGGACTCCCGATGGGGACATACGATGTTAAGGAGGACGCCGCCCCTGCTCTGTACCTGCGTGACAGCGACGTACATCGCTTGATCGTCCAGGACGACGGCGAATATGTATGGGAGGGGCGGCTGGGTCTGCACTGGGGCGACCTGATCATGGTGACGATACCGCACAAACGCGATGACTCCGCGCTGTTCCTGCACGGCGAGATATGGGCGGCGCATCCCGAGAAACCCGCCGCCGAGGCGAGTATCCCGCCGCGAATGCCGTCAAAGCCTTCCGCCGCGCCGAAGTACATCAAGACGGTCAATCAACAAGGACGCATCGTAGACGCGCCGCGATTTGCGGACACGGCCAATCTGCTGGAGCCGGACGCCTACGCGAAGGCTGCCGCGCGGGAAGTGATAGAATCGGTGCTGGGCGCTGGCGCGCAGCCGGGCGCGGGGGATCCGTGCGATCCAGTCGAAACGAATAAAACGAATGGCGCGATTAAAGCGATTGAACAATCGCGCGGCAGGGTCACGCACGCAGTCGGCACGGCGAAGGATATCGTGGACGATGGCGCGGATATGGCGACCCTGTCATTGAATGAAGGGCGTGAGATGCAATGATGTACGATCCCAGGCATCGTTCGGCGTCCTGTCCGCATTGCGGCTGTCCGCTTAACGAGAAGCGGCGCAAAACGTCGCGCAGCGATATTGACGCGCGTATGATGCATTGGGTGCCATACGAGGCTGAATTGCCCATTGAAGCCCGATGGATCAAAGTGCGCAATCATCGCAAGGAAGCGGAGATGCTGATGTGGTATGACCGCTGTCGGCGTATCCAGATAACCCTGCGCAAGGCTGATTCTCCTATGGGCGAGCCGAGCTGCATGAATTGCCCGTCACGGAGCTGGACTTTTCCGCGCGGCGAGCCTGCAAGCGGCGATAGCGAGGGAACAGACTGTTCCCCCTCTGTCGCCGACGAAGGTTTCCGCCACATCATTGACGAAAGCCCGCGCAGCGTCGCCGATGAAGATTCCCGACCTACCGTTGACGAAAACCCGCACCACGCTGCCGATGAAGGTTTTCGGCCTACCGTTGACGAAAGCCCGCGCCGCGCCGCCGATGAAGGTTTCCGACCTGCCGTTAATGAAGGCCCTCGCCATATCATTGGTGAAGGCCCTCGCCATATAATTGATGAAGGTTCCTCTCGCATCTCCAGTGGGAATTCTTCCCCATCTCGGTGGTTAACCCCCTCTGTCGCGGCGGCGACTACCCCTGAGGGGATGACAAGAGAGGCGCTGCGTAAGCCATATCTTCGACCATCCACCCCTCCGTTCATCTCATCTCCCCGCCTCGTCGCCTCCAGACCTTCGTCACTTCCTAAATGAAGACACGCTCGAAACCGACCCTCTCGTCACTCCCCAAAATGAAGGCATACTCGAAATCGACCCTCTCATCGCCCCCCTAGGGGGAGATGCCGCCGCAGCGGCAGAGGGGGCGCTTCCCCGGCCCAAGCGAGCTAACTCGCCTCCGTTACTCCAGTGACCGCTTTCCCGGCAATCGCTTCCTCGCCGCCAGCCGTGCCTCCGCACTGCTCATTTCCGGCGGTGCGGCTTTTCTTCAGCCGCCATACCGCCGCTTCCACGTCAGCTTCCCCGGCGTCGATCTTCTCCGACTTCGACCATTCTAGCACCTGCGCCAGCTTTGCCTGGCCGTGGCCCGACCCGAACACTTGCTCGGCTGCGTCAACGAACGTATCCATCGCGGTGTTCAGCGCCTCGCGCTGCTCAAGCGTAGTGTGCGCCTTGATCCACGGTTTCACCAACCTGATCGCCACGAAACAGCATACCAGCAACAGCGTCTCAATTATCGTCGATAAATCAAGCTCCATCTGCCCGTCACATCCTTTGTTTTATTATCCTTTATGAATCCGACGAACGGTTCAATGCCCCCATCGCCGTCAGATACTGTGCGGATACCCATCCCTCTATCGAGTTGAACCGCGTGCGTATCCAATCGCCCTGCGACTCGTTAACATCAATCAGCGTGCCGTTGGGGATGGTTCCCAGCCTCCCGCCGTTCGTTGACGGATTCTTGCGAATATTGAGCGCGGATCCGCTGGTCGTCACCCTCGCTATACCCGTTAACGCGCACCCTCCGTCGGGTTTGACAGCCGCCACTACGGACGATCCGCCATCCGCCGGCGGAATCGAATCGCCGCCGTTCGCCTTATCGTAGTTGATACACTTCAGCCATGCCGCGTGCGTCCACGCGTTCTTCAGCGTCGAGGGATAGACCCCGCCCCTCGAAGCCGACGCGTGCACTATTACCTGATCCGCCGCCCAACTGGCTTGTCTGCCGACATACACCCCGACATGCCCGTAGTCGCCGTCCGGCCACTTCGGCGTAGGCGCGTCGCGTATATAAACAAGCGTGCCGGGTATCAGCTTGTTTTGCCGCTGCGCTTCCTGTAATGTCCATGTTGCCTGCATTGACGTCTTCCACGCGCTGTTGCTGCCCCTGGGTATATCGTCCTTACGGCCTCCCAATTCCTGGACGCACCACCCGACTAGATTTATGCAGTCAGTACCTTTATCCGAACGCCCGCCCAGCGCATAGGGAATCGCCGGAGTGCGCACCTTTTCAGCGACCTTCGCCGCCAGATCTTTCGCCATAATCATCCAGAAACACCTCTTTCGTTCGTTTTATACCCACCCGCCCTCCCATATAACATTTTATGTCGACCTGTCGAGCCGATTACATCCTGACGCGGATCATGCATACCCCTGGCGCGGCTTCCGGCGCGAATCCCACCGCGCTCAGCGTCTCGTCGAATACGCGCTGCGGCAATCCTCCCATCGCGCCCGCGCCGAATCCTCCATAATCCGCCTCGACCGGATTGACATACACCCGTCCCGATCCTGCGCTCAGCCGCCAATTCATGCTTGCGCCCGGTTTTATCCACGGCAAGATCACGCACCCTCCGCCGCCTCGCCCTGGCACGCTTATCGACGTATTCACCGGAGCGGTTGCTCCCCCGCCGATCCCGCACGGATACCCCTCGTCTCCGTACAGCCTGTATTCGCCCGTGAAGCCGATCCCCGGCTGCGGCGCGGCGCTCCCCGCCGACGCGTTCCCGCCCGGAACCGCCGTGACCGCAACCCCTTGCCTTAATAACATCGACGACGCCTGCGCCGTGCCGCCAATCACCACGGCGTGCGCGCCCGCGTCCAGCACCTGCGCGAGCGACTCGACCGGAAAACCACTCCCGCCGCCAGGCCGCGATTGATACCATACATAAGCGTTCTCGTTCGCCGCCGCGCCTCGGCCGCCGCCTCCGACCAGGTACACGTCGGCCAGATAGGGCGCGTCCGCAATCAACGTGCCGCTGCCCGTTAATATGAATTCGCAATACCACAGGCCATTGTATTCAGTCGCGCGCTTCACATGTGATCCCGTATAACTGATGCCCGGCCAGCCCAGCGTCATCGCGCCGCCGCCGAATACCTTTACAGTCGAAGCCATTGATCGTACCTCATTATAGAAAGAATCTTGTGGAACCCCCTCTGCCGCTGCGGCGGCAGAGGGGCTGGCTCCCTTCGCGCAGTGCACCACTATTGTTTGACGTTTTGCATACGCCGTAGTATAATCGTATACAAAGGAGATGATTGAATGAAAACCGCGACAATAGCCGTTCGGGTAGACGAATCGCTCAAGGCGGAGCTGGAAGAACTGTTCGCCTCCCTGGGCATGACGCTGTCCGAGGCGATTAGTATCTTTCTTCACAAGGCCAAAGAGACACGCGGCATACCTTTTCGCGTGGCGCGCCCCGTCACGATCAACCCAAGCCCGGAGGACGTCGCCGCCATGCTTAACGAATGCGACGACGACGACGACGCCCAGATGCTCTCGCCCGACGAGTTTTTCGCCGCAGTTCAATCGCGTATAGATTCGCTAGGGAGAGGCTATGCGAAATAACGAGACGGCTGAATACTCCCTGCGCTACAACGCCCGTGCCGTCGGCGACTTGGCAAGATTGTACTGGTATATCGCGCTCGAACTCTCCGCGCCAGAGAGCGCCGCGCGTATCGTTGGCGATATCAGGGCCGCCTGCGAAACGCTGCGCCAGTTTCCGCTCCGCGCAAAAATGATACGGGACGCGCGTGTTCATCGGAAGGACTGGCGTATGCTCGCCGTCGGTAATTTCCGCGTCTATTATCGCGCGGATACTAAGCGGCTGGTGGTCTATATCAACCGCATAGCCTATAACCGCCGCGATGTCGCGCCGCTGCTGAATCTATAAGCACCCCTTCAGGATCGGCGGCGCGCAGCGCGAAGTGCGCGCCGCCACAGCACATCACACGCCCGCTAGCGCCACCCTAAACAGCACCATCCCCACCGCGCCAGCCCCCGGCGCAGCCAGCGCGGCTACGCTCCCGGTGTAATAGTTCGTCCTGCCGCCACCGTTGCCGCCCGCGCCAACTCCGATCGCGCCGGGCATGATCGCCGCGTTGGACGCGCTGGTACCGTATGCCGTCCTTGGCGCGCTTACCGGGAGAAACGTACATCCGATCGCGCCCGTGCCTGGCGCGATCGTGCCCGCCGAGCCTCTTGTGCCCGCTGTCCCATACTCGGCGTTCGCGTCGTCATACAGGCGGTATGGCGTGCCGGATGCGACGCCGCCCGCCGGCGTACTCACGCTAAGGCTCCCAGCGTCCCCAGTTACCTGCGTTATCGCCGATGATATCACTATCGTGTAATCCCCAGGCGCAAGCTCAACTCCGATCTGCGTGTAGGGCGCGCCAGCTCCACCGCCAGCCCCAGAGCCAGTGCCTGATCCCGCCGAACCCAACTCTCCCGGCGAGATCATATAGAAATCCGCCGTCACTCCCGCCTCGCCTACCGTGAACGTCGTCCCAGCAGTCGCGTCCCAACACATATATTCGGCATACCATACCCCGCTATACTGCGCGGCGCGCCGCTTTATTGTCGCGCCCGTCCACACCACATCTGGCCAGGCCCATATATCCCCCTCCGTTTGCCAATAATACACAGGCGCCGCCTGAATACCCAATCACAAACCCTCCTCACGTTGATTTTATGATAGTATCAATATCTGCAACGGGAGCGGCTCTTCAGGCGTGTCTCCCGATATGGTTATGGTCATACCGCCATCCCACTGTGCGGATACTCTGGGCTGCGCCGCCGCGTATATGGCGTACTCCTCCGCGCTCGCGCCTGGAGCCAGGCACAGCAGCCCCGTCGAGTTAACGTGAACGTCCTCGCTGATCACATCCGCCGCGCCGTCGACCCACTCCTCCGGATCGATAGCGACGATCGACACGACGGGCGGCGCGGCATAGTCGACGCCCAGTTCCGCCGCCGTGACTACCATCTGCGAACTCTTGAGGATACCGTCGGCCTGCTGTACCTGTTCGACTGTCTGGCTTATTTCGCTGACCGTCTGCTCCATCGCTGACAGTCCGTCGGTTATGTCCAGGAGCGCCTGTTCCAGAGAGTCAATCGATTCGTTCAGCTCGTTTACCCGGGAGTCGATCTGTTCCGCGATTTCCTCCAGTTGTTCGAGGGCGGCAACGTCCTGTGTCAGGCGCACCCACGCCGATTCCTGGGACGGATAACCGCCGACACACATATATACATCCCCGTCGGCGGTTATCGCCTGATCGCCTATCGACGCCTCCGTCAGCGCGGTCAAGCCTGTTTCGTCAGGCGCGTCGAATATCGCGTGCCCTCCGTCGCCTATCCCGCTGGTATCGGGCAGCGACAGCACCAGCTTCATGCCGTCCGGTTCCTGTACGAACGCGGCGGCGGGTCTCGCGTTGGGCGGCAGCAGCGCTATCCGTGCGCTGATCCCGCCGAACGCGTTCGCGAAGGCCAGCACCGCCGACACCCAATCCGGCTTGGGCGGCTCGGCGCCTTCATATGATCCCGGCGACACCCAGCCGATCACCGACCACTGCGCGCGCCGTTCACCCGTGCCGCCCATCTCGTCGGAGCTGGCCGACGTGCCGCCGCTCTCGCTGGTTCCGTCAGACGACTCTCCGCCCGACGCGTCCGCGCGCACGGTCATCCGTAGCGCGCCGCTCACGGCCAGGTCGGTTTCTTCCAGTACATATCTGATCTCAAGATCACTGTCGGCTCGCAGCCCCACCGCCGCCGGGTATGTCCACCCGTCCGAGCGCCGCGCGTGGATCGAGTACACAGCGCCCGGTATCCGTCTCTCCGCCCTCGAAACGTCTATGATTAACTCCGACGACAGCGACTCGCCCGCCGTGCCGAACCAATACAGCGCTTCCTGCTGCCGTCCCCAAACCAAACATATCTTCTCCATAGTACTCCCTGTCTAGGGCCTGTTCGAAAAATCTCGCGTGGGTCTTGTGGTGTCTTTTCCGCTCCGTTAAGGTAAGAATCCCTTCGGGATTCTGCGGATACGCGCCCGCTTCGCGCTGCGCGCCGCAACCGCGTCGCTGTTCCGGTCAGCGGACCTCCAGTGGCCGCTGGCAGCGCGAAGCGGGCCAGGATCGGCAGAACCCCGAAGGGGTTCTTTCCTGTATGCCTCCCTACACGCTCCTTGTGGGGACGAAAAATCCACCCCAATCCCCACCGCGATCTTTTTCGAACAGGCCCTAGTGTTCTTTTGTTTATATCCTTATACCGGTAACTATTACCGTATAGTTCACCGTACGCGCGGGTTTCCTGGCCGCGTACAGCGTGACTGTCCCCGATCCCGCCGCGCCCGATCCCATTACGGGTTCCTTCAGGCTGTCGGCGCTGATTATCACCGCTACGTCCGAGTCCGTATATGTGACGGCGGGATGCGCGGCAGTCGCCTGCCACAGTCCCAGCGTCTCGTTTACCGCCCAGTCGCCGGGATCGATGGAGCCGGTTTCGCGCGCCTTCTCGTAAATGGCATACTCCTGTGACTCTGCCAAATTTTCCACGTCCGCCTGCAGTATCGCCACTGCGGAGGCCAGCTGAGCCGCAGCGTTATCGTCCAGTAAACCTTGCACGGTAGAGAGCCAATCCTCGAACTGCTCGAACGCGCCGTCCTGCCAGCCCTCCGACTCCTGCTGGACGCCCTCGAACCACTCCGCCCATGCCGCCTCAAACTGCGCGAACAACCCCTCCGCGCCGACCTCTGTCAGCGAGTGCATCACGCCGCAGACCGCCGCGTTCCACCGCGTGTCCGTTATATCCATCTGGCCGATCCCTGTCGCTGTAGGCGCAACCGCTATTCGCGCCAGCATCAGCTCCCAAGCGTGATCGTCGCGCTGCAGGGACGGCGTCGATGGCTGAGAGGCCGGTTCGCCCTTGATTAATCGCTCCTCTATCGTGCGAGCGTCGAGGTCGCAGCGTATCACTGCCGCGTCGATCCTGGGCAGCGCGCCGTCCGGCGGAATCACGGTCAATGGTTTTTCGGACGCGTTAACGCCTATATGGCCCTTCACCGCGCATCGTCCCGGCTGGATCCCCAACTGCCAGCCGCCCAGCGCCTTGACCATCATGCTCGTCCCAGGCGATGGATGCACCCCGTCCGTTATCACGCTGGCCAGCATCGCGGCTATGTCCTCCGCGTCGTATATCCTATCGCCGTTCACCGCGTTGAACGGTATCATCAAGTCCAACATGATTGCGCCTCCTTTTGTATAATATAGTTATGGGGCGCCCCCTCTGTCGCTGCGGCGACATCTCCCCCTAAGGGGGCGATGAGGGTGGTCGGCTACCCCGTGGCTCGCAACTCCGTAACCTCGTTCCACCGTTACCCCGTTACTCCATTCCACCGTTCCGCCGTTTCACCATTCCGCCGTTCCACCGTTACCCCGTTTCACCGTTCCACCGTTCCTACGTTACTCCGTCCTTCCAACCCTCCAACCCTCATCGCCCCCCTAGGGGGAGATGTCGCCGCAGCGACAGAGGGGGTTCTCCGGCGACAGAGGGGTTCTCCGGCGACAGAGGGGGTTCTCCGGCGACAGAGGGGTTCTCCGGCGACAGAGAGGGGGTTCTCCGGCGACAGAGAGGGGGTTCTCCGGCGACAGAGAGTGAACCGGTTCGTTCCTATATACTCCCCAGCACCGCGCGCCTGGTCATGACGCCGCTCTCATATCGCACCTCCAGCGCGCGTACCCTGGCCGCTGTGTCTACCCCCCAACGCCTAGCGCGTACCCTGACTATGTCGCCCAGCATCAGCTCCGAGCCGACCCGCTTGCTTTGCTCGATCGTGCCCGATACCGTTACCCCTCGCGCGCTGGCCCGCATTTCATTTAGCGCGAACGCCTTCAGCGTCCCTGTGTACTGCGCGCTGGTCAACTGCGACGATCCGCCGCCGCTGCCTGGCGGCTTGCCTATCGCGCTGCCCGACCCGTCAGTCACGCTTGCAGCCGCATACCTCATCGCTTGCTCGAACCGATCCAACCCCGACGCGCGCACCCCTGTATGTTCCCATTGATTGTCAACGACGATCTTCTTTGCTACCCCCGACGCGTCCATCTCTCCAATCACATACATCACATTGACGAATCCTTCCGTGCTGTCGGCGGCCGTTAGTTCCATGAAGTTGTCATACTCCGGATCCAGTGCCGCCGCATCCAGCGCGTCCTCGTCAAACCGGTCCGCTCCCTCATACAGCTCCAGCCTCATCGCGCACGACGCCGGTTCAAACGCCGTCCTGACGCCCAGTCCGCTGCCGCCGCATATAGTTCGCACCGCCTCCAGCAGCGTCTCGCCCGATGTCAAGTACGCCGCGCTCTCTCCCAGACCGTCGGCCTGCGCCATGCTCCATTCCGGGAACGCCCGCGCCGCGTCGCCGAACACGTCCTCCGTCATCTGGCGTATGATGAATCCAGCCGTTCCCGTGTAATATGTCACGTCCGGCAGACACCGCCGTTCCAGTAGCGCGGTCAGCGATCGGCCTCTCGCCGTCACCTCAGTGCCGCCATGCCGCTGCGCCAGCGTCACCGCATCCAGTATGTACGCCTCGTCGCTGTGTTGCGGCCAGACGATCTGCCCTGGCGACAGTCTGCTCGAACCGTCCAGCGTGGTCAGCGGCGATGTGAACTCCATCTCGCCTGGCGCGTCATACCGCCTCACAGAGTTAAGCCGCGAATATTGGTCGATGATCCCCAGCGCCGCGTTCTCCTTCGCGTCGAATATCCACAATCCCATATCTGTCCGCTCCTTTGTAAATCCGCACCTCGCGTCGTACGTTTAACCCATATGTCCCTTAAACGCTCAAGTATTTCGGCCTGAACGAAGCCGTTGCGGTCAAGGCCCCGCCGCCTGACACAGCCTCCGCCCTCAGCAGGTTATCGCCTGGTTCCAGCTGCAGGAACACGCTGTCCGGATCGACGTACCGCATACCGCCGACCGTCGTTCCGTCGGCATGAACGTACCGCGCGTATTTCTCGCCCGCTTCCGTGCCGATCTCGAATGCGTCGCCCGCCTCCAGCGTGGCCGTAATCCGCATCGCCTCGCCCGTCCCAGGCCGGATCACCGCCGGACGCTCCACATCGTCTGCGGCGAACAGCTTGATCGTCATTCCCGTGCTCACATCGCCGGGATTGACTACGTTCACCGTCGTGCCGGACGCTCTGCCGCCGAACTGGAACCCATCCACGACGCTCCACGGGAACGCCACCCCGCCGATCCATCCAGTTAGATTCGCCGTAAGCCCGCCATCCGTATCCTCCCACCATGGCGACGGAGCGATCAGCGACGCCGTAAACCGCGACCCATCGGCCTTGTCAAACGCCAGTCCGCTCTCCGCCGCGCAGCCTATCCTCCGCTCGAATACGCCGCCCGCCTCGTCGCGCCGCAACGTCAGCCATCCTGTCACCAATGGAGAGAAGCACGCCGTCAGCCGCCGTCGATTCTCCGGCACGTTAACCGCTATGAATCCCTCCAGCACGATCAACCGCCGGGTTACGCGGCTGGATACCCGCACAGACCCAGCGCGTTCCGGGGGATCGATCACGTAAGCCTCCGATCGCAGGTCATACAACCCCTGCGCCGCCGTGAGTATGAACGGCGATATCCCCGGATTAAGCATATCTGTCGAATCCGCCGTCTCCAGCGTTATACCGCGCCCTCGCGCGTTTTGATAAATCAATTCCATTCCGCGCCCCCTCACGGCACTCCACAACCAACTCATGTATAGAATACACTAACAACCGACACTTGTCAATATGTTAAACAAAATTTAGTTGTAGGGCGGACTAAAGGCGTCAGGGATAATCTCAGCCGCTTTATGCGTCTAATAGTTAAGAGCAACTTGGAAAGAATCTCTTCGGGATTTTGTAGATACGCGCCCGCTTTGCGCTGCGCGCTGCCATTGGAGGAGTTATCATGTCCGAAACCGCAGCCGCGCCGACGGCCAATGACGCGGCGGCTAAATACCGCGAGCGTATGCGCAGCACAACCGAACAACGCGCGAAGGGATCGGGGTACGCACCCGCTCCGAACCGATTGATGGGAGGATCGATTCCCAATCAACCGGATGGCGCGCGTTTAATCGCCGCGCCGCGCGCCCATCCTCGCGGCGATTTGGCGTGGGAACGCGCTCGAGTCGCAGCCCATCTAACCGAACCCGGCGCGGGTTCCAAGGATTTAACAAAACCCGGTCGCGAAACGAGAATGGCAGTTGCGTCGAATCCCGCCTCGCGTCCCGAGTCGGCGCACCGCAGAGCCGCCGAAGCCGCGCTGGCAAGACCCATTCGCCAATCAGCGCGGATGGATTACGCGGCGGCGAGCCGAGGCCAGGCGCAGTCTTACATAGCGCCGCACCCGACGGATCAATTCAACTGGATTCGTTTGCTGGTAACCTCGTTCCTGGTAGTGGCGATGATGACGGGCGGGGTGTATGTATTCCTGAACCGGACGGATCAAGGGCAATTCCTGCTGGCGTCGTGGGGCCGGAACGCCGACGCTGGCGCTTACTCCCGCCTCGGGAGTAAGCTGATGAGCGAGGGCAGCGTGCCCGGAGCGGTTCGCGCGTTCGAGATAGCGTTGAGTCAGGACAGCCAGAATCTGGCGACGCTGCTGGATCTGGGCGGCGCGTACGAGGCGAACGATCAGTTTGATCGCGCGGAACTGGCATACCGACGCGCCATATCGCTTTATCTCACAGCCTCCGCGCCGTATCAGCGCGTCATCGCGCTGTACCAGATGCAGGACAAACAATGGGAAGCGATGCAGTGTATGCAGTACGCGTTCGATCAGACGGGCGACGAGGCGTTCAGTCAGATGCTGGCGCAGGCGCGTCCCGACTATCCGCGCGTGTCGGCGCTGGGCGGGGTATACGCCACGCCCATTACCGTCGAGCTGTCAACCAATCTGAACGACGCGGTTATACGCTACACCCTAGACGGCAGCGATCCTTATGTCGGCGATATATATACGAAAGGCATTTATCTGGACGAGCGCGATGAATCTTACACGCTGCGCGCCGTCACATTTGTGGATGGACGCGTGTCCAGCGAGCAGAAACAGACCTACACAATCCGAACCGCCGCGCCCAAGATGCCCGAATCCAACTTAAAGCCGGGCACATACGACACGGCTCGCACGCTGGCCTTGCGCGCCGAGAAGGATTGCGTCATCTACTATACGACGGACGGTTCGCCCGCGACGGTCGATTCAAAGGTATTCGAGCCGGGTACGATGATCACGCTGCGCAGGAGCAGCGCGACCACGGTGCGCGCGATCGCCGTAGCGCTCAACGGCAAGGTATCAAACGAGATGAGCATCCGATATGTCTGCGGCGGCACGGTCAAGACGTCGCTGCTGGAGAAGGACACGTTTGACAAACTGACGCTGTTCACGACGACGCGGGCGCAATTCATTAAACGGTTCGGCGCGCCGGAGAGCGTGGTTCCGGGTGGATCGGATGCGCTGGGCACATACTCGGTGCTGTACTACCCGTTCGGCTACGCTGTGTTTCGTGAGGCGGAGGATCCTGACGCGTCCGTGCTGGCGGAGCTGAGCGTCAGCGACGACTCGATAAAGGGTCCGCGCGGCGTTACGGTCGGTATGACGCTCTCCGACGCGATGGCGCTGTTCCGTGACGAGGGCGGCGAGGACGATGGAAACGGCAACCGCGTGCTGTATTCGTTCATATCCGGCACGGCTGAAGGCAACATGGGCCTCCTTCAGCGTGTCGGCGGCGACGAGTATGAGGCTCACTACTATACCAAGTTGGCCAGAGATTACATAGAGCTAGCTGTTTACGCCAAGGATGGCACGGTCAACCGCCTGGAGTGGCTGCGGTACCGCGCGCCGGAATCGCAATGAATCATAATCATTTAATCTCCTGGTCAAGATCGTCGAACAGTTCCGTGTTAAAGAATTCTCTTATGCTCACGTCCAGGCCGTCGCAGAGCTTCTTCAGCGTCGCGACGCCCGGACTGTGAGTTTTGCTGGCCATGATATCGTGAACGGTTGACTGGGTGACGCCGGCGCGGTTGCACAGGCCGTTTATCGTGATGCCCTTGGCCGCGCACAGTGCGTTCATGCGGGTGATAATAGCGTGCGAGACGTCCATGAAAAGAGTCAGCCCCTCCCCCGTATATATTCGTTTCCGTACATTGCGCGCGAGGATGCGCGCGTGCTGATACTGGGTTCGATGCCCAGCGTGGCGTCGCTGGCGGCGGGGCAGTACTATGCCCATCCGCGCAACGCGTTCTGGCCGATTATGTCCGCGCTGCTGAACGAAGGCGATTCGTCGGGCGGCGGCGGGGTCGATTGGGTTAAACGCCGCGAGATGCTGACGAAGCATCATGTCGCACTGTGGGACGTTGCGCAAGCGTGCGTTCGTGAAGGCAGCGCGGACGCGTCGATCCGCGACGCCGAGCCGAACCGCATATCCGGGTTATTGGAGGCGTGCCCCGATATCCGCGCGATATGCTTGAATGGACAGAAGGCGGCGGAGATGTTCAGGTCAATGGTTGCGCCAGGTTTGACAGACGCGCAGCGGACGATTCCGCGCGTTACGCTGCCATCGACCAGTCCGGCCCGAGCGGTGCGATTCGAGGTCAAGCTGGCTGAATGGCAAATTGTGGGTTCCTTTTTGGAGACGAAATAATATGGTTATGGTTCCCGATTGGATGTTAAAATTTGGAAATATTCTTTTTGGGCAATTTAGTGAGAATAATCTTTATTGAATGGTGTGATTTAGTTGGGCGAACAGTTAGAGGCGCTGCAGCGGCGGATACTGGAGCAGGGGCGTGTGCTGTCAGGCGGGGTACTGAGGGTGGATGCGTTTTTGAATCAGCGGGTGGATATGCGGTTGATGCGAGAGGTGGGGAGCGCGTTTGCGGAGAGGTTCGAGGGAGCGGGGGCGGGCGTGGTGCTGACGGTGGAGAGTTCGGGGATAGCGCCTGCGGGGATGACGGCGCTGGCGATGGGACTGCCGTTGGTGGTATGCAAGAAGCAGGCGTCGCGGATCACGCGTGACGAGAGGTTATCGACAATGGTGCATTCGTTCACGAAGGACGCGGAGTATGAGTTGTCGGTATCAAGGGAGTTTATCGCGGAGGGGGAGAGGGTATTATTTATAGATGATTTTCTGGCGATGGGTGAAGCGGCGTTAGGCGTGGCGAGGTTAGTGGGGCAAGCGGGGGCGGTGCTGGCGGGGATAGGCATAGTGATAGAGAAATCGTTTCAGCCGGGGCGCAAGAAACTTGAGGCGTTAGGCGTACCCATATCGTCGCTGGCGAGGATAGCCAGGATGGATCCTGACGAATGCGACAACCGCAAGGCGATAACGTTTATGTAATAGGGTAACCCCCTCTGCCGCTGCGGCGACATCTCCCCCTAGGGGGGCGATGAGGGTTGTCGGTTACGTTACGAGATAGACTGTCGGAGCACAATCGTGGGGACCGCCCCCTCTGCCGCTGCGGCGACATCTCCCCCTAGGGGGGCGATGAGGG
>JAISBH010000238.1 GCA_031266295.1 Oscillospiraceae bacterium
CCGAAGCCGGTAGAATGTGTATCACGATGGTCCAGGCGAAGCCTGGTCAGGATTCGAAAGGGCGGATAGCCCTTCGCAGGGTCTGGGACAGAGTCCCAGGCTCCCCGCAGGGACGTTCCCCGTTCCTACGTTCCAACGTTCCCGCGTTCCAACCCTGCGCCCCGCCAGTAAAAACGCTGTAAGGTAATAGTCAACTCACATCATAGTGGCGGGGCGCAAGTAACTTAAAGCGCATTCGATCCGCAGATCGAACAGCGTCCCGCCGCAGCGGATAACCGAGGACTACGCGACGCCACCTAAGCGTAGCGTTGCGCAACGTTGCCTCTATATTGCGCGACGCAACATTCAACTGTCCGCTGCAGCGGGACGCTGTTCGGTTTGCGAACCGAATGCGCTTTAAGTTTGTGGCGCCCCGCCACTATGATGCAAGTTGACAATTTCCTTAATAACATTTTCACTGGCGGGGCGCAGGGTTTGGAACGTAGGAACGAGGAACGTCCCAGCGGGGAGCCTGGGACTCTGTCCCAGACCCTGCGAAGGGCTATCCGCCCTTTCGAATCCTGACCAGGCTTCGCCTGGACCATCGTGATACACAATCTACCGGCTTCGGACTGCCGGTTTTACCTGGATAGTCTGTTCCGGAACGCAACCCGTTCCCCCGTTCCCTCGTTCCAAGACCTTGGGGAGGTCGGGAGGGGGATCGCAATCCCCTTCCCGAAGGCGCGGATGCGCCGCGTCCCGGACCCTGCGAAGGGCTGTCCGCCCTTTCGAATCCTGACCAGGCTTCGCCTGGACCATCGTGACACGCAATCCATCGGTTTCGGCCAGCTGGTTGTGTTCCGATAGTCTGTTCCGTAACGCAACCGACAACCCTCATCGCCCCCTTAGGGGGAGATGCCGCCGCAGCGGCAGAGGGGGCCTTACCTTACCCCTCTTCGCCTCGAGCTGCTCACAACGGCAATCCTCTGCAAACTTATGAATAGCAACAGCAAAGCCCCTGTCGCTATTTTGCCCCACCAGCTGTTCAACGTGCCGTTGAACGTGATCAACGCCGGAATCGTCGACTTAAGCAGTACGCCAAACATCGTGCCTATCATGTACCCCGCTCCGCCGGTCAGCAGCGTACCCCCTATTACCGCCGACGCTATAACGTCCAACTCGCCGCCCATCAACGCCAGATTCCACCCGCTCTTGACATACAGCGCGTACGCCACTCCCGCCAGCACCGAGCAAAATCCATTAAATCCATATACTAGTATCTTCGTTCTCGCGACGGGCAGCCCCATCAATTTCGCTGACTGCTCGCTGCCTCCTATAGCGTACACATTGCGTCCAAACCTCGTCCGCTGCAGTATGATAACCCCGACAACAATCATCACAACAAACAGTATCACATTCACATTGATGTAAGCAACGGGTTTCACCCTCACCCACTCACCTTCGGACAGCTTTGTCACATACGCTTTCCACCCTGCCCACGCGTCGATCATCGGGTGCTGGATGGAAATAGACTCACGGCTGATCAGCGAGCACGTGCCGCGCGCTAGGAACATACCTGCCAGCGTCGCTATAAACGGCGGCACGCTCAAATATTGAATCATCGCGCCCATCAGCAGACCCATACCAACTCCGACGGCGAACGCGAACGCTATGCACACCAGCGGATGCAGGCCCAATACACTGCTCCCGTACGCGATAAACATCCCTGTCAGCGACGCCACCGCGCCTACCGACAAATCAATCCCTCCCGTGATCAGTACCATCGTCATGCCCACTGCGGATATCCCCACGTACGCGTTGTCGATGAACATCAGCAGGAATGTGCGAATTGTCGTGAATCCCTTCGATCCATACGCCAGCGCGCCGAACAGGTATATTAATATGAATATGCCTACCGTCGCGTATACCATAACGTACTTCGGGTTGACTGCGAACTTGATCAAGCGCGAACGTTTTGCTGGCGGCTTATTTGACCGCGATGCGGCGTTAAGCATTAGCGACACCTCCGGTGAGCGAAGTTCCGCGCCGCCTGTTTCCCATCCACTTGCGCACCGGCTCGGACTGGAGCTCTCTTACCACCGCGATTATCATCGCCTTGAACGCCATGATCGCCTCGGATACTACGCCGAAATACAGCACGAACGTGGTGATGGTGCGTATGATTATCGAGCCGATAACCGTGCCCGCCAGCGAGAATTTACCTCCCGACATATTCGTGCCGCCGATTACTACTGCCAGTATCGCGTCCAACTCGTAATTGAGTCCCGCGTTGTTGCTGTCGCAGGATGAAATTCGGCTGGAGTATATCAGCCCTGATATTCCGGCGAGGAACGCTGTCAGCGCGTACGCTATCATTATTATGCGGTCAGACTTAAGTCCCGATACCCGGCTGGCGCTGGGGTTGATCCCAACTGATTCGACAAACATGCCGTACGCCGTGAGCCGCGTGAATAGCGCGACACCCGCCACACACGCTGCCGTTATCCATATCGGCATGGGCAACGACAGGAAACTCCCCTGCCCGATAAACCTGAACGGCGAATACAGCGTGGTGAACTGCTTGCCGTTAGTGGCGATCTGCGCGATACCGCGTCCCGCGACCATCAACACCAGTGTCGCGATTATAGGCTGCATCTTGAACTTCGCTATCAGCGCGCCGTTGAACATACCCATCAGCAAACAAACGACCATCGGTACGGCCAGCGCCATCCAGAACGGGTAAACCGAATAGTCGCCCGGCGTGGAGTACAGCGGATTGGACGGATCCCAGCGGATGAACTTCAGCGCCAGCGCGCCTGATACCGCGACCACCGCGCCCACGGACAGATCTGTGCCGCCCGTGGCGATAACGAGCGTCATGCCCATCGCGATTATCGTTATCTCCGACGAACGGTTGATGATATCTATCAGCGAGCCGTATAGCATACCCGTTTCTGGTTGGTAGGATACCTTGAAGAAATCAGGGCGTATGATCAGACACACCAGCAGTATCAGTGCCTCCGCGATTACCGCGTACAGCAATTTGGATTTCAGGATCGATTCACGTTTGTTCACGCACATCCTCCCTTAACCAGCGTCGACGGTCTCGCCCGCGATGATGGACATTATCTTCGCCTGCGCGGCTTCGCCACCCGGCAGCTCGCCGGCCTTTAAGCCGTCGCGCATGATCAATACGCGGCTGGAGCATCGGATTATCTCATCTAACTCACTGGAGATGAACAGCACGGTCACATCGTCGTCGCACATCTGCAGCATCAGCCGCTGAACCTCCGCCTTGGCGCCGACGTCGATGCCGCGTGTGGGTTCATCCAGTATCAGCACATCTGGTTCAGTCGCCATCCATCGGGCGAGGATCACCTTCTGCTGATTGCCGCCGGAGAGTTCGCTCACTCGCTTTTCGGCGTCTGGCGTGGCTATTGAGAGCAGCTTGATATATTTGCCAACCAGCGCGTCCTGCTCGCGACGCGATAGTGGATTGAGCGCACCGCGTTTGGCCTGAACAGCCAGCGCGATATTCTCGCGTATCGTCAGGTCGCCGATGATACCGTCTTTCTTGCGATCCTCTGGGCAGAACGCCATCTTGTGCTTGATCGCGTCCATCGGATCGCGGAAGCGTACGGTCTTGCCCTTCAGTTTGACGGAACCGCGACTTGGCCTGGTGACGCCGAACAGCATCTCGGCGGTTTCGGTGCGGCCGGAGCCTAGCAGCCCCGCGAATCCCAGCAGTTCGCCTCGGCGCAGCGTGAACGATACGCCTTCGGCCTTGCCGGGTATGCCGATTGCGTCGGCCTCGAGCGCGACGGGCGCGGCGGGTTTCTCGGAGGCGCGTTTCAGGTTGAATATCTCAGTCAGATCCTTGCCGATCATGTTGGAGACCAGCGCGAGTTTGTTGATGGCCAGCGTATCGTATGAGCCGACCAGCTTGCCGTTGCGCAGCACGGTTATGCGGTCGGTTATCTCGAACACCTGATCCAGGAAGTGGGTGATGAATATGATACCCAATCCCTGCCATTTCAGGTCGCGCATGACCGCGAACAGACGCCGCACCTCGTTGTCGTCCAGCGAGGACGTCGGTTCGTCTAGTATCAGCACCCTAGCCTTGACGTCGACCGCGCGCGCGATGGCGACCATCTGCTGGACGCCCGTAGCGAAACTGGCCAACGGCCTGGTCACGTCGATGTTGACGCTGAATCGCTGCAGCAGCGCCTCGGCGCGGCGGTTGATTTCGCGCCAGTTGATCTGTCCGCGCTTCATTGGCTG
>JAISBH010000082.1 GCA_031266295.1 Oscillospiraceae bacterium
GAGACTTTTCGAACAGGCCCTAACTGACACGTAAAACGCACAACAGATTCGCGATGTTTTTCGCAGCTCGAGACGATTCGTCCAGCCGGTGAATCGTGAGGAAGCCTCTTTCACCCGCATTGGCGAGCGGCGAGCATTCATCGCAAATCCATGGGAAACCCTGGCGGTGCGAAATACAACGCGAGCGGCAAAAAACCGTTTTCGGGTATAATAACCACAGGTATGTCAAACTCGGCCGGTCGCGAAGTTCAACAAATCCAGCTCTTCAAGCCACCGGAACCGGGCGATCGTCAGGCCGCAAGAAGCGCGCGAAAATTCTACTCCAGCTTGTTGGGCTTGGCGCCGCGATCCGGGTTGACCTTCGCAATCTCGCTGAGGATGACAGCCTCACTACCGTCTAGTTCACCAGTTTCAGCCAGTGCTTCCTGTATGGCGACGAGTGAGGTGTTGTTGATGACGATCTCGCCATTACGCTTCTGATAGAACAACACCTTGTCGCCGTCCTTGATCTTAAGGAGACGGCGTATCTCCACAGGCACTGTAATCTGACCATTTGTAGAGACCTTAGCCAAGTTCATTAAGATACCCCCCTGTTATTAAATACCCGTCCCAACTTTCTGTCAACAGCATATGTAAATATGAAACCAGCGCTCGAGCGGGTGAAAAGCGCGGTTCCCAGCGTTTGCACCTTAAGCACGCCACGCCAACACATGTCGGCGATCGACATATCTCGCCGCGCGGCAATCTTTTGCAGCGTCGTGGGTGCACCAAGCGAAAAGCATAATAACACTCAACTAATATTAGACTCGATAGGTTTCATTTTGTTGCAGTAAATTTTGGTTTTTTATGTAAATTTATTGGAAGAAAATTCAAAACCGTGTAAGCGATTCGTAAACCCGCCCTCATTTGCGACCGGAACGTTATCAAGATGAAGCACAGCAGCACGGCGGTTGATTGTTGGAGCGGATCGTGCTATAAAGGCATAGATTACGATCCGTCAAACGCCGATATCATCGAATGAAAAGAGGGTAATTCATGGCCGTAAGTATCACATATGACGCCGACAGCCGGATGCGCTTCGAGGGACTGGAGTGCGGCTGCCCGTACCGGCACAACGTTCCGACCCAGGATGTATACGTCGGCGCGGGGCTGCTTGACGCTTTGCCGGATATGATCCGCCGCAAGGGCTTAGGCATTCACGCTCTGATGATCTGCGACGCTATCACGGACGAGGTTGCGGGACGCGCCGCTCGCAATATGCTGGTTCGCGCGGGGTTTACCGTCGATTTATGTCGCCTGGAGCGCGAGGAAATTGTCGATCCGGACGAGCGTTCGGTCGGTGAGGCGCTGCTTAGCATAATGCCCGGGACGGAATTTTTGATAGCGGTGGGTTCAGGCTCGATCAACGATATAACGCGTGTAACGGCGTACCGCACGGGTATGCCGTTCGTGACGGTGGGCACGGCGCCGTCGATGGATGGCTATATGTCGGTAGTCGCGCCGCTGCTGCTGCGCGGAGCGAAGATTCATCGTGACGGGAACTGTCCGGATGTTCTCGTGTGCGACTTGGACATACTGCGTACCGCACCGCTGTGGATGTTCCAGTCCGGTGTAGGCGACGTGTTGGGGAAGTATATCGCGAAGGCTGACTGGGCGCTTAGCAGAATCATCAATGATGAGGAGTACTGTCCGACCGCCACGTCGATCGCGCTGGGCGCGGCCGACCGTCTGATGGACAGTGTAGAGGAGATACGCGAGCGTACGCTGGAGGGAACTAAAGCCCTGATAGAGGGGTTGGTGCTGTCCGGGCTTACGATAATGATTATAGGTAATACGCGGTCAGTGGCGAGTGTGGAGCATAACATCGCTCATTATTGGGAGATGATGAAGCTGGCGAAGGGTGAGAGGCCGCCGTCTCATGGCGCGTCAGTAGGTGTTGCGACTCGGTTGGTATGGCCGTTGTTCGAGCGTTTTCGCGAGCAGGATCTATCGTTTCTTGCGGATGAAAGGTATCTGGCGAAACTGAAGGCGTCGATGATGACGCGGGATGAGAGAGCGCGGTGGATGCGCCGCGCGTTCGGCAACTCGATCGGCGAGCAATTCATGCGTGAAAACCCAGAGGATTTTCTGACGTGGGAGGAAAGGCTGCGCAGGGTAACGAGGGCGGTGGAGCGGAGGAAGGATATTCAGGCGGAGTTGGCGCTGCTGCCGCCATACGATAGGATCGACGGCGTGATGAAGGCGTTAGGCGCGCCGCTGACCGCCGCCGAGATAGGCGTCGACGCAGAGATGGAGAAACTGTCGCTGCGCTGCGGTAAAGACTACCGCAAGAGGTACACGCTGATGAAGCTGCTGGACGAAACAGGTTTACTGGAGGAGTATATTTGAGGTAAGGTGTGATATCCGAAGTTGGGAGTTCTACATTCGATTGAGGGAATAGGAGACGAGGGAGAACCCCCTCTGTCGCTACGGCGACATCTCCCCCTAGGGGGGCGATGGGGGGTGGAGAGACGGGTTGCGTTCCGGAACAGACTATCCAGGTACAATCGGCTTCGGACTACCTGTTGTACCTGGATAGTCTATTTCGTAGCGCAACCCGTCCCCCCGTTCTTCCGTTCCAGGCCCGGGGGAGATCGGGAGGGGGACGTGAGTCCCCTTCCCGAAGGCGCGGATGCGCCGCGTCCCAGACCCTGCGAAGGGCTATCCGCCCTTTCGAAACCTGACCAGGCTTCGCCTGGACCATCGTGATACA
>JAISBH010000106.1 GCA_031266295.1 Oscillospiraceae bacterium
TTATTCGCTTGCCCGCGCGTACTGGGGCTACGGCATCATGACCGAGGCGCTATTCGCCGTGCTGCGGTTCGGGTTCGAGCGGATGCGCCTGCATCGCATCGAGGCTCAGCACGCCGTCGAGAACGGCGCGTCGGGCCGCGTGATGCAAAAGTGCGGTATGCGCCGCGAGGGCGTGCTGCGCGGACGCTTATACTGCAAGAACGCGTTCCTGGACGTGGTGCTGTACGCCATACTGGAAGAAGACTGGCGTGCAATGGTCAGGCCGACAAGGACGTGGGGCTGATATGAATCAGCGTCAGTGGGTATAATCAATATGGATCGATATGAACCCCGCGGTAATCAGGAGGTTGTTTGAAGATAGCGCCATATATGGAGCGCATGATACTGGACGGCGGCTTATTGCGGCAGCGTCCTGGCGATGACGCGGCGAGGTTCGTCAGTCACGTGAACGAATACCGTGACGAGCCGCTAACGCTTTGTGAGCGGTTCTTTGTCTGGCAGAACGGACGCTTGGACGTAGAGGAGATAGATACGCCGATCCGCTCGCTGCCCAAGGATCTAGAAGGTTTCCGTGTCGCGCTGGTATCAGACATACACTTGAGTGCGCGTATGCAGCGCGGCGAGGAGACGCTGCGCGGCGCGGCATCCGCGAAGCCCGATCTGATATGCATGTTAGGCGACTTCGCCGACGGGCATACAAAAACTGCGGAACCGTACAAACCGTTCCTGCGCGCGATGGCGGGCATTGCGCCTTGCGTCGCTGTTATGGGTAATAATGATTATGTGTGCAGCTATTTAGGCGCACTGAGGGAGTATTACGCTCAAGCGGGTATACCATTGCTGGAGGACGAGTCGCGTACGATGCAGCGCGGCGCGGCGCGTATTCGTGTGATTGGATTGCAGGACGCCAACGCCTTTGCGTACAACATCCCCGTACGCCGCGACGGAACCATGTCTAACGTCAGCACCATTGCCGCCTCCGACGACCCCGCCATGATCGACATACTGCTGATCCATCGGCCTCATCGTGCCGCGAGAACGCTAGCGCAGGGTGGATTCGCTATGGCTATGGCTGGACACGCGCACGGCGGGCAATGGCGCTTGCCGGGCGGGCAGGGGTTGTTCTCGCCGGGACAGGGGTTGTTTCCAAAATACACTAGTGGGTTGTATCAAGTCGGCGGCGGGATGCTGCTGGTCGGCAGGGGAATCGGGAACCATGAGTTCCCAATAAGGATCAACAACAGACCGCATTTGCCCGTGGCCGTGCTGGGGCGTGAGTAGGTCGGATCAGCCGCGCCCCGCCCGTGTAAAACTTATCCACACCCATCATGCCAGTCCACGTCAGTTGTTAACAGACTTATCCACATTATCCACAGGCTGCGTTGTGCACAACGGTGTGAACGGCCAATTGATCTCGCCCAAATCAGTCTCCATTGTGATAATTTCCCACAACATGGTGAAGCTAAGCCATATGCCTTGCCACGATTGCACCGCTGTGATATATTGACGGTGGTATGTCCCTCTGTCACCTCAGTGGCAGAGGGGATTCCCATGGCGGCATAAGGGGACCATCCCGGCGATAGAATAATCCCGGCGCCCCTCCCCCACCTAAACCTTACTTGGAGGACATCCATGCAATGGATTAAAAACCTGCTGGGCGGCGGCGACGGTGAAATCAAGCGCCTGACGAAGCTGGCCGAGCGTATCGATACATTTGAGGACGCGCACCGGAAGCTTGACGCCGCCGCGCTGCGCGGGCTGACCGCGCAGTTCAAGGAGCGGCTGAACAGTGGCGAGACGCTGGACGACCTGCTGCCCGAGGCATTCTCGGCGGCGAGAGAGGCGATGGGCCGCTCGATCGGCAAGCGTCACTTTCGCGTGCAGATGCTGGGCGGCATCGTGCTGCACCAGGGGCGCATAGCCGAGATGAAGACGGGCGAGGGCAAGACCTTCGTCGCAGTGCTGCCGGCATACCTGAACGCGCTGGCGGGCAAGGGCGTTCACATCGTGACGGTGAACGACTACCTTGCGAAGTTTCAGGGCGAGTGGATGGCGCATATATTCCGCTTCCTGGGTATGGAAGTGGGCATAATCACCCATGACAAGGAGAACGACGAACGCCGCAAGGCCTACGCCGCCGATGTAACATACGGCACGAACAACGAGCTGGGCTTTGACTACCTGCGCGACAACATGGTGATCTACAAGGAAAATCGGGTGCAGCGCGGGCATCAGTTCGCGATTGTCGACGAAGCGGACTCGATATTGATCGATGAGGCGCGCACGCCGCTGATCATATCCGGCCAGGGCGAAGCCTCCACCGATTGGTACAAGCGCGCGAACACTTTCGCGGAACGGCTGCGCCTAGACGTGGACTTCGTCAAGGACGAGAAGGATAAATCCATCAACCTCACCGAGGCGGGAGCCAGCAAAGCCGAACAGTATTTCGGCGTGGAAAACCTCGCCGACATGGAGAACACCCAGATCAACCACCACGTAATGGCCGCGCTGCGCGCAAACTACCTGATGCACCGGGATACGGATTATGTCGTGCAGGACGGCCAGGTGATCATCGTCGACGAATTCACGGGTCGACTGATGCTGGGCCGCCGCTACAGCGACGGTCTGCACCAGGCCATAGAGGCCAAGGAGAACGTCAAGGTAGAGCACGAGAACAAGACGCTTGCGACCATCACGTTCCAGAATTATTTCCGCATGTATTCCAAACTCTCGGGCATGACTGGTACGGCCAAGACCGAGGAGGAGGAGTTCAAGGGCATATACAAACTGGATGTTGTGCAGATACCCACGAACAAACCGATGGTCCGCCGCGACCTGAACGACATGGTCTATACCAGCGAGAAGGGCAAGTATGAGCAGGTCGTCAAAGAGATAATCCGTCGGCATGAATCGGGGCAGCCGATATTGGTCGGCACGGTGTCGGTTGAGAAGAGCGAGATGCTCAGCCGTATGCTGGAGCGCGAAGGACTTGATCACGAGGTACTGAACGCCAAGCATCACGCCAAAGAGGCCGAGATCGTCGCCCAGGCCGGGCACTACGGCGCGGTCACGATCGCCACCAACATGGCCGGACGCGGCACCGACCTCCTGTTGGGCGGCAATCCGGAGTTCCTTGCCCGCCGGGCCTTGCGCAAACAGGGCGTC
>JAISBH010000126.1 GCA_031266295.1 Oscillospiraceae bacterium
CGGAGGACTGCCGATGCTGCGCTGATTGTTATCCCTATTGCCGAAATCCTTGCCTTCACGGCCGGGTGCGCTCCACTGCTTGGGCACGAACGGTTGACGCGGACCGCGCTTGAGGTCGACTGTTTCGCCGCCTTGACCGGCTGGTTTGGCAGCAGGTTCGGGTTTTTTAGCTGACTTGGGAACCGGAGGCTTTGCGGCGGATTTTTCAACAAGCTCTTTGGCAGGATTCTCAACGGGCTTTTCGACGAGTCTTCCGGTAGGTTTCTCATTAGACCGTTCAATAAACTTATCGACAGATTTTTCGGCGGGTTTCATCGGCCTGACGGTGATTTTCTCGGCCGACTTTGTGTCCGGCACGGATTTCTGCTGATTCTGATGGATTCGTGGCTGTGACGACTCCGCGCGGCGCTCTTCGGCTTCCGGGCGGGGGCTTGGACGACTCGTCAACGCTGAGAGGATGTCGTTCGTCAATGCATCGTCGTTGTCGGAATCGTCTTTCAATACGATGCGCACCTTTGCCGGACGGCTGCCAAACAGGCCGAACAACCCCTTGGAGCCTTCCTGCAGCATCGTCCAGCTAACGTCGCTGATTGAGCAATGCAGTTCACGCAAACCGGCACCGAGGGCTTCCTCGACGGTACGGCCTACGGATTCAATCTCCCGCTGTGAACTCACCATTCCTGCGCCTCCTTAGCGCGCTGATTCGCGGCGTCCTTGCGATCCTGCGCCGCGAAGTACATATTGAGCAGCCACTGTTCCGCCATCATGAATATGTTGGTCACAACCCAGTACAGCGAGAACGCCGCGTTGCTCGTCGAGCATATCCACACCGAGAACAGCGGCATGAATATCTTCATCATCTGTCCGGTGCTCTGCGCCTGGCCGGCCTGAGCGGTCTGCTGCGACGCGTCCATGGGTGTAAGCACGGAGCTTAGATACTGGGTGACGGCGGCCAGTATGGGCAATATGAAGTACCCGTTCGGGTTGCGGTACACGGTCAACTGGAATACAATCAGGTTGATAGTTGCCCCAGGCAGCGGCACGGCGTTAAAGTAATTGAGCACCTCTTGGTATGACACGGTGCCCATGAACGCCTTGATCGCGTCCAGCTGGGTTTGTTCCAGCAGCCCAGCAATGACGGGCAGCTGCACGGCTGTAGCGTTCAGTGGCAGCACGGACGCGAACGGCGAGTCGGCCATCCATAAATTCTTAATCCATAACCAGTTCTCGAAGCGAAGCGCTCCGGACGAGGTCAGTCCGTCAAGCGCCGTGCGAATCTCCGCAGGATCGGTCAGCGCGCCGACCGCGTTGTGGATGGTCAGTAGTATCCGGGCCAGTTCCTCGTTAGCAACGCCGCGCATAACCGCGAACATCGCGAACAGCACCGGCATTGTCAGCAGCATAGGCAAACATCCGGCCAGCGGGTTGATCTTCTCTTTTTTATAGAGTTCGGCCTGCTTCTGCTGCAGTTTCTCCTTGTCGTTGGCGTACTTCTTCTGCAGCGCCTGAATCTTCGGATTAAGAGCCGACATCTTGCGCATAGACCTGCGGGACTTGACGTCAAAAGGCGTCAGTACCAGCTTGATTAGCAATGTAAACAACACTACGGCCCAGCCGTGGCTATGTACGAGAGAATAGATAACATCGATGACGCCGCGCAAGAAACTATTGAATCCGCCCCATATCGAAGCCAATGGTCATCGCTCCTTTTAAATCACGAATAATACTTCGGCACCGGATCATAACCGCCCTTCGACAGCGGATTGCACCTTAACACGCGCCATACCGCTAGCGCGCCGCCAAGAACGGCGCCGTAGCATTCGATCGCCTCCGCCGCGTACTCGGAACAGCTGGGTACAAACCGACACGATGGGCGCGTATGCGTGCTGATCCGCAGCCTGTAAAACCGCAGCAACGCGAGCATAGCGCGACTCATCGCTGCTGCTCGGGCGGTGTATTCCGCCGTATGTCCGCCGATGCCTGTCCCAAGAACAGCCGTTGTTTGTTCAACAGCCATATCATCCGCGCCTTGAGTACACTGAATTCCACGCCGACAGCAGGTTCCTTTATTACGATTACATATAGACCCGCGCGCATTCTCGGCAGACAGGGCCTGATTATCTCGCGCAGGCGGCGCTTCATCAGGTTGCGCGCAACGGCGTTACCTACCTTGCGGCTGACGGAGAATCCCACGAGCAGCTTACCGCTGCGGGAATAAAGAAGCGACAGTTCCTTGCACGAAGCGCGCTGGCCGCGATGGTATACGTACTGGAACTGACCGCCGCGCTTCAGGCTATAAACGCGCTGCACGGCATCCTCCCGCAGCGGGCCGGGATTAACCTAACCCGCCTAGACAAACGCAACGCCCGCCGCGAATCAATAACGGGCGAGCGTACGCAAAGATAGTGCAACGCGGTCACACCGTCAAAACCTGACGTCCGCGGCGACGCCGAGCCGCCAGCACCCGCCGACCATTTTTTGTGGACATGCGTGCGCGGAACCCATGCACCTTCGACCGCTGACGCTTTTTGGGTTGATACGTACGAAACATATAAGGCGCTCCTTTCGAAACACGACACAAGAGATACGCCTCATAGACGCTTCACGAGCAAGGCGCGTTAATAGTATATCCACAAGCGCGCGGTATGTCAAGCAAAAAAACACCTTGTTCGCTGGACGACGGGTATATTGTGCCAGGAGTTTTGATCTAAGGCATTGTCAGCATTATCCTCCCCTGCACCGCGCCGGGGGTCTTGAACATATCGAACGCCTTCCCCGCCTCGCTCAGCGGCATTGTATCCGATACAAGAGCCGGATCAAACCTCAGTCGCCCGTCCTCGAATGCGCGCGCCGTCAGTTCCCACTCCCGCCCTGGGAA
>JAISBH010000136.1 GCA_031266295.1 Oscillospiraceae bacterium
GGGAGGGGGATCGCAATCCCCTTCCCGAAGGCGCGGACGCGCCGCGTCCCGGACCCTGCGAAGGGCTATCCGCCCTTTCGAAACCTGACCAGGCTTCGCCTGGACCATCGTGATACACATTCCATCGGCTTCGGATTGCCTGTTGTACCTGGATAGTCTACCTCGTAACGCAATCGGTTCCCCGTTGCTTGCAAACCACATCGTAACCGACAACCCTCATCGCCCCCCTAGGGGGAGATGTCGCCGCAGCGACAGAGGGGGGTTCCGTTCCCCGCCCAACAGCCTTATTCCGCCGCAGGCAGTATCAGCACTTTGTCTGGCGTAGCCTGTGCGGGCAGGCTTTTGGTCGTAACAGCGTACCAGCCCACCACTTGTAACCCTGGCGTAAGCTGATCCATCGTCACCGGCGCGCCCGCTTTGTAGGGTATCAGCGGCGTTTCAGCCGAGACGCGCCAGTTGACGTCCAAGTCCGTCATAATCCATGTCTGATTTTCCGCGTCTACCGATACTTCCTTTATCACCGCATATGTCGGCGCAATCCCGTCTTCCGGAAGGTTGGCGAATATCACTAGCCCCGGTGATTGCGGCGGCATACTCTGCGTCGCTATCGGCCTGGTCACCGCCGCCACTGCCTCGCCTTGCTTCAGCGCGTCAATCGCCAGAGCCGCGCCCGTCTGGCCGTCCAGTATGTACGTCTCATCCGTCACCGTGATAACGATTGTCACCGCGTCGCTGCCCGCTTCCTTCAGCGAGACGTTATCCTGTTCTATGCTGTCGACAACGCCCGTGTATGTCTGGCGCACCGCCGCCCCTCCCGATCCCACTGGCTCTCCCGTTACTTCTGGCGATACTTCAGGTGAAGCCGACGGCGCGGGAGGATTCTCCCCTGTAGTACACCCGCCGATCCCAAACAACCCAAGCGTCAACACCAGTATCAGCGCAACCTTCTTCATTAAAACCAACTCCTTCTACAATTGTTCGTACACGCCGCCTAATCAGTTACTAATCAAACCCTAAGCATCCCTAACGCCAATCTTAAGCCCGCTGCCTTCCCTGGCGACACGCCAGACCGCGTCGCGAGCCTTCGCCGTCACGTCCACTGCGGCTGGATGCCTTTGTTTTATTAGCTCACCCACCGTCAGTCGCTGATCGTCCAGCATAGCCGGCAGCAGTTCATTCTCGTGAACCGTGCCCATTGGCTTCATCCCAACCGGATCTAACGCCACAATCATTGTGTACCCTCGCGACGATATCCTCGATGGCAGCCTGCTTATAGGGGTATCGGCCGATACCGCAAGCCACCTCGCGGGCAGCACCCCCGCTTGCGCGAATCTCGACGCCCTGCTGCTCAACCCCTTCACTATCCACGACGCGGAATCACTGCGCTCAGCCAGTGCAGCGTAAACCAGATACGCCCCCGTCAGGAAGAATGTCGGGTTGACGCGGCGGTTGAACGCCTCATATACCCCTAATCCCGCCAACACGACGCCCAACGCCACGCCGAACCACGCGAACAACCGCGTCGAACGCCTCCACCCCAGCGCGCCGGAGGCCATTGCGCGCACGGCGCGACCGCCGTCCAGCGGCAGCGCGGGTAGAAGGTTGCATAGCATCAGCGCCAGGTTGCACCTTAAAAACAGCTGGATAGCGCTCCCCGGCCACAACCCCATCTGCGCGCCGAAGGCCGCCGCCATCGCCATCAGCAGGTTGGACGCCGGACCCGCCAGCGCAATGACGACTTCCTGCCATGGCGACGCGTGGCTTATGCCCTCTACCCTCGCCACGCCGCCGAACGGTGTGATCTCCATCGACGCGACCCGCAGCCCTAGCGCAGCCGCCGCTAGCATGTGCGCGATTTCATGCAGGATCAACACCAGCAGCATTACGCGCATAACCGGCCACTGCCCCAGCAGGAAGCAGCTGAGCAGCAACACTGGAAACGCCAGATGCATCTTTATCTCGACGCCGCCAATTGTGCACAGCCGAACCGCGCTGCTCATCACGCCGGATATCGCCCAGCCACCCTTACGAAACATACTCATGGCCGCCGTCCCATGTAGCCGGACTCACGGCTGCCTCGCGGCCATCAGCGGCGCGGGGTTCATTGATCGGCCTTCGTCGCGTATCTCGAAGTATAATGTATCGCTCGCGCCGATGACGTCTGATATCGCGACTAGATCGCCTTCGCGGATTGTGCATGACGCCAGGTTGCCATATACGGTTTCCATACCGTCCTCGTGGCGCAGCCGTACCGTTATCGTGCTGTCGTCCAAGTACGTTATCGCCGTGACTTCTCCCGCAGCCGACGCGTATACGGGATTTTGAGTCGACGAGGCGTATGCCAGGTACGGTTCGTTCTCGTTCCAGCTGTGGGATAGCGCGGCCTGGCTGGGCGGCGAGAACGTCTGCTGCGTGCCTATATGCCAGAATACCAGCGCCGCGTCGGGCAGCAGGTTCTGCACAAACTTCAGGCTGCCTAGGCTCTCGTCAAGATCCATCGTCACCCAGTCGCGCAGTTCTGATGAAACCGTACGCGCTATCGGCGCGTCCACTGTCTTGATCGCCAGTGCGCACAGCAGTATCGCGACGCATACGGCAGTGTTGCGCAGCATCCGCTCGCCGAACCGCAGCGGTTTGAAGTTCTCGTTTTCGTCCTGGGCTGGCCGACTATAACCCTTCGGCGCGACCGGCGCCGGATAATCCTCGACGGAATACATCGGTCTGCTGTTGGGAGTGACGCGCGTCGACAACCGAGTCACGCTGTCTGTCGCGGCGGGTTCCTCCATGGTCTTGATCTGGAACTTCAACGCAGCGCGGACAGGGATGGGATCCGGTTCGGGTTCCGCGCGACGTCCTTGACCGTGTCGCTTGGCTGAATTAGCGGCGCGCTTATTTGACGGGTTTGCGTCGCGTTTCCTTCCCATTATTCCCTTCAGTCCCCATGAGAATTGATGTTTCTCCGGCGGCGGCTCAAACCCTGGCCGTATCGTGGTGGTATGAACGAATGTATTCGCGCGGCTGTCATTCAGCAGCGTCGTCCGCCCTGTCGTTATACTTGAAGGCATTGATACCCCTCCTCTGTCAGCTGGAACGTATGCGCAAGCATATGTACGCGAAATACGGGTCATGCATCCGTAGCTGACTGCCCAACCTAATGAATATCCGTCCCGCTCATTTGCATACGTTGTCACAGCGAACCTAAAGGAGTTGGGGTACATGCCGGTCATCATCCGCACGGAGCAGGAGCTGTTGAACATCCGCGGCGGCCAGGAGTATTCTTTGGCCAACAATATCATATTGACGCGCCCATGGAAAAGCGTGGACGCCGACGATCTAATCATCCATGGCAACGGCTACAGTATCCAGGAGCTGACCGCGCCGTTGCTGGGCAGCTGTTCGCGCGTGATCGTTGATCGCCTGATCGTGGTGGTCAAGCTGGATCTGACGGACGCGAATCCCGCCGAAGAGTGGGGCGAGTACGCGGGCGGGCTAATATGCGTAGGCAGCGACGCGCGGATAGAGGATTGCGTGTCCTGGGGTAGCGTGCGCGGGTCATGCGGCTATTTTGCCGGGCTGTGCGGGCATCTGATGAACTCGGCGATCCGCCGCTGCGTGAACCACGCCGCAGTTACATACGTGTATGAGCCGGATAAATCGAGCGCGACGTGCGGCGGGCTGATCGCCACCGCCACCAGTTCATCGATAGAGTCAAGCGAGAACGCCGCCGACGGCGTTGTAAGGGCTTGCGACGATATATTCGGCGCGGAACGCGCGGGCGGTATCGCCGCGGCCGTGACCAACTGCACGATGCTAGGTAATGTGAACCGCGCTACAATCATTGGCAGCACGAGAACAGGCGGCGTCGCGGGTACTGTAGGAGTATCCGGCGCTGGGGAACGCTCGCTGCTGGATGGAAACATCAACTACTGCAACGTGACGGGACAGCGGTGGTTTGTGGGCGGGATAGCGGGCGAGGCCGGATCCGCTCACATGGCTGCCGAGCCGGATGTAATATTTGCCAATAATGTCTGTTACGGTTGTGTCAGCGGGATCGCGCCTTCAGGTGTGCTGACCGGCGAATTCATCGGCGGGATTGTTGGATTTATATCGTTGTCGAACGCGTCAATCCACGACAACGCCGTGTACGGCGAAACGGTACATGGGCTGCGCTTCGTGCACCGGATACTGGGCAGCAACCAGTCGCGCTACACCTCGCCGCAGTCTCCGTCCGCGCGCGTCGCGCTGTCCGGCAATATCGCCCGTTCCGACCTGCTGCTCAGCGGCGACAATCTGTTCGTCGACGGCCCGAAGGCATTGTATTACAACCGCTGTATCAGCGATGACGACCCGCAGTCCCGCGCCGACGGGCTTCACGGCGAGAGCGTGAACATACCCGCCGACGCGTTTGGTGAGATTCTGGCGGACATTGCACCCTCGCCTTCACTTACGCCGTATACAGCGCCTTCGTTCGTAATCGATAACGCTGCGGACGAACAAACCCGCCCTGTGAGATCCGTTCCGCCCATCGTACCGCAGAGGATTCCCACCGCGAATCCTGGAGTCCCCGCGCCCAGGCCGCTGCCGAGACCCGCTTCGCAGCCCGCGTCTGAATCCGCTCAAAATCTGTTATTATATGACGGATCATCCGTTCAAAACGACCCGCAATGGTTCGCTCCATCCGGCGTTCAGAACGCGTCCGACACGGCGTCCGCGTGGCCGCCGCTGTTTTGGGGTATTCCGGGCTGGCGCGCGCAGCCCATGCCGGCTGCGCAGGGATATGATTACCGTCCATTCTAGGTGTGCCTATAATTCCTATAATTACAATCTGAAAGAAGCGGCCATAAAGCCGCTTCTTTTCGCGTATTGGGACAGCATCGCGTTTAGCCATTGCGTCTTAATACATCGTCTTGTATGTATCAAGGGATTGGAACTGCGTTCCGCGTATCATCTCGTAGCAGGCGACTATGTCCGATGTGTACGCGTTGATTTCTACTTTGTATAGTATGGGCTGTTGATTCTTAGGCAGCGCGTCATATGAGTCAACGCCAAGCGTGCCATATAAGAACTTCCACAATGGAGTATCTGGGCTTGTAATGTCATAGTATACACGCACGTTCTGGTATAATCCCAGTATATCCGCCGATATGCCGAACTTGTCTAGTATTGCTTTATCGGCTATTTCCTTCGCGTCGTCTTGCGTGATCGCGTCCGCTGACGGCACGCCATAGACGAATGATGCTGGCGCGAGCCAGTAGTAACCTATCTCTTCCGCGTCGCCTTGCTCCACCGCCTCGTTGATGAGCGGGACTATATTCTTTGAGAACTCCGCCTTGTCCTCAAGCGTCCAATACTCGAATTGTTTGTATAGCCGATCTACGGGAAGCGGCTCGTATTTATCTTGCATTTCCTCTAGAGCCGTTTCGAACGCGTCGTACGACGAGCTTGGTACATAATCACGCATGGCGACCCGCTCCGCAGGGGTGGGTATGCCCAGCGTCTTATTCTGCGTTATCTCGCCTGTCTTGGAATCCACGAGAGTGCAGTATGATATTTCGTTTGGGTAATCAGGCGTGCCATCTATGCGCAGTATCACTTCCCAATAGTGTATGCTGGTATCCTCATGCGTGGTGAAAAACGCTGTGGTTACATTCGCAGTGTCGAAATAGTCGCCGGGCAGCTCAAACGCGTCCAGCAGGGCTTGTTTCGCGGTATCTATCGCTTGCTGCCTGGGAATCGCGGTTTCGTCCGGCACTAGGTATATCTCACGGTCGAGCGGTATGCTATCGAATTCGCGCAGGTATATGTTCTGCTGCCACCACGCGGCTTGCTCCTCCGTCCAGGTGTAGACAGATCCCCATAGGGTTTCGGTGATTTCTACAAGACTCACGTTCTCAATCCTGCTGCCGGTGAGGTTGACCAGAAGCGTATCCGCAACAGAATGCGCGTCCTTATCGCTAAGCTTGCCATCCAGTAGTTCATCCACATCGCCGCTCTTCTCAATTAGCCCCATCTCTACTAATATGCGTACCAGGTTGATTTTGTCGCCCGACTGCCACTCGGCATAATAGCCTTGCGCCATCTCAATGTCCTTTATCTCCTTAGCCTTGTCTTCCCACAAGAGAACCGCAGCCAGCGCGGCCACCGATACCAGCATTATCACGATAACCAGAACCAACACTAAGGATAGTTTGCGTTTCATCGGCTTTTCTCCTTTCGCTTCGCTTAATATGATTTGTATCCGCGCCTCGGACAGATGCATATACGATAGTGAGTTATCTATCGCCGTCTTAATCCTGCCGTCATTCTTGTTAGCGTCCATTACTCGACAACGCCTCCCTCGTCGCTAAGCATGTGCTTTAGCGCATCCTTCGCTTTGTTAAGCCGCTTCGCTACTGCGGATATCGATACGCCCAGCGCTGAAGCTATCTCGCGCAGCGTCATCTCCTGGTAATAGTACAGCATTATCACTTCCTTAAGCTTAAACGGCAGACGCATAATCTCAAGCGTGATCAGCGAGTCTTCGGGGCTTGCATCCGCCGCCGCTTCCAAACGCTCTATTTCCTTTCGTCTGTCGACATACCTAAACCACGACCAGCGAAGATAATCCTTGCATGTATTTATTGCAATGCGCATAAGCCACGTTTTCTCATACGCGCCGCCATACCGTTCCTGTTCGTCGATCTTCCTATACGCTTTCATGAACGTGTCCTGCACGGCGTCCTCGGCCAAGCCTACGTCCCGTAAGTAAACATAACACACCCTAAGCAACCCGTCCGAGTACCGCCTAACCCATATCTCAACCTGCTCGTCCTTATCCATGCCGCTTAACATACACCCTCCCTCCGTCGCCCACCTTCACTTATTAAACGAAAGCTCCTGCGTATTTTTACACCGCTTTTATAAATTCGTTCTGTTGTGCTTCCCCATCTCACTCATTGCGGCGTATCCTCGATTCCTGTTCCATCTGATTTCTCGTGCGTGAGACGTTGATTTATCCCAAAAGTATCGGTTATAATACGATCGCGTCGTATTTTTATCAAACGAGGCGATTGTTATGAATTATATCAAACGTGATATTGAGTCGACTATTCTCGACGCGTCGCGGTCATACGCGGCGTTGATAGTTACAGGCCCGCGCCAGATTGGCAAGACGACCACACTACTCGCGCTCGCGCCCGACCGCGCTTATGTCACGCTGGACGACTTGGAAGCGCGCCGCTTGGCGAGCGCTGATCCGGAGATGTTTCTGTCGCTCTATCCGGCGCCGTTGTTGATTGACGAGGTGCAATACGCGCCTCAACTATTCTCGCAGATTAAGATAGCCGTTGATAAAGGCGCGGCTCCCGGCAGTTACTGGATGACGGGTTCGCAGCAATTTCAGCTGATGGAACTGGCGCAGGAATCGTTGGCCGGGCGGGCCGCCATTCTGCGTATGTCCGGCTTGTCACAGCATGAGATATACGGCAGCGGGACAAGCGCGCCGTTCAGCCTCAGTC
>JAISBH010000139.1 GCA_031266295.1 Oscillospiraceae bacterium
GGGAGGGGGATCGCAATCCCCTTCCCGAAGGCGCGGACGCGCCGCGTCCCGGACCCTGCGAAGGGCTATCCGCCCTTTCGAAACCTGACCAGGCTTCGCCTGGACCATCGTGATACACAATCTACCGGCTTCGGACTGCCGGTTGTACCTGGATAGTCTGTTTCGTAGCGCAACCCGTCCTTCCAGCCCTCATCACCCCCATAGGGGGAGATGTCGCCGCAGCGACAGAGGGGGTTCGTCCCAAGCCCTGGGGAGGTCGGGAGGGGGATCTCAATCCCCTTCCCGAAGGCGCGGATGCGCCGCGTCGCCGCAGCGGCAGAGGGGTTCCCCCGAACTCCCGTTCGCTGACAAGGAAGAAAGTCCATCCCTCATCCGTCTTGTTATAAGCTGGCAATTTAGCAAATCGCCTTCTTCCGCCTATACTGAATATTGAAGGGACTGTATCATACATGCCTCAGTCCGGATTGCGCCCGGGTTTTGTTCAGGATAACAACAGCGTGCCCGTTTACCCTTTCTCTCCCACTCCGCAGCATCCCGCAGCGCCAAAGCATGGCGTGGGACAGAGCGCCTCACCGAATCGCGCGGGCAGCGCGTCCAGCCCGATCGAACCGTTTACACCGGTGATCGAAATGGTCAAGAATACGCGCGGCGAGGGCTTCCTCATCGTGCGCACGGCTGAACAGCGCTCTTCATCCAACGGATCGAAGTACCTGGACATGACGCTCTGCGACAAAACAGGCGAGATCAACGCGAAGGTGTGGGATACCCAGGCCGAGCCGCCCGAGATCGGCTCCGTGCTCCTCGTGAAAGCGCAGATACTAGAGTACAACGGCAAGCTGCAGATGCGCGTGGATAAAATGCGCGCGACAACCGAGCGTGACGAGGTGTCTTACGACGCGCTGATACCATGCGCGCCAGAAAATCCAGCGGCAATGCTCGCCGAAATCCGCGCCGCCGTAGCCACAATGACGGACAAGGATTTGCGCGAACTGACGAGCGAGCTGTTGAATAACGCGGGCGACGCGCTGCTGACCGTCCCCGCCGCGCTGAAACTGCACCACGCCGAACGCGGCGGACTGCTGCATCATACGGTGGGTATGCTGCGTCTGGCTAAGGCCTTCGTCGATATATATCCCGTGTTGGATAATGATCTGCTGCTGGCTGGGGTAATCGCGCACGATCTGGCCAAGCTGAGCGAGCTTACATGCGACAACCTGGGGCTGGTCAAGGAATACTCAATGGATGGTTACCTGCTGGGGCACCTGGTTCGCGGCGTTGTTGATATTGAGCTGGCCGCGCGGCGTATCGGCGCTGATCACACAAAGGCGCTGCTGCTGCAGCACATGATACTCGCGCATCACGGCGAGCCGGAGTTCGGCAGCCCGCGCCGCCCAATGTTCCTTGAGGCGGAGATACTGCACATCATCGACCTGGCCGACGCGCGGGTAAACGAGATGTCCGGAAACATCGCCAAGCTCAAACCCGGCGGTTTCTCAGAAAAGATATGGTCGCTGGATAGGCGGCTGTATCGTATCGACCGTGAGACGGGAGCGGTCGAACCCAAGGAGGCGTCCAAACCATGACCAATCGAATCCTTAAGCGCGCGCTATCATATATGGCGGCGGTCGCCTTGCTGCTGTCGGCGTACGGCGCGATAGCCGACGGCCCGATTAACATGACCGTATCCAAGTCGCTCGCGCAGACGCTGGACATGCTGCCCGCCAACGCGCGGGAACGTACCGACACGATTATTTTCGGCGTGACAAGCCTGTACGGCAACCTTAACCCTCTGTTCGCCGAAACCCAAGGCGACACATACGCAGCGGGGCTGATGTACGACGAATGGGTGTTTCTGGATGAGTACGGCAAGTGGGGTGACGGCATGACCAGCGTCAGCGTGTCGCCTGACGGGCTGACATACGCGTTTTCATTGAAACCTGCGCGTTACTCTGACGCTGCGCTGGTCTCTGCGGAAGACTGCGTCAACACGCTGTATCTGGTGACGATGCCAGGTTTCGACGGCAACCGCGACCTGTCGATGCTGTCGATTCAGGGACTGGACGAATACATTGACGGAACCGCAGACGTGGTCTCTGGCTTCCAGGTATTGTCAAACACGTCATTTTCGGTAACATTGACTAGGCCGAACGCCAGCGCCGCCGCACTGTTTACTCTGCCCGCGCTGAGGGTAGCGCACTACGGCAGCATGATCCGCCCGGATGGTATGGGGGCGGTGCCGGACGCCAGCCAGTCGTTCTATCAAGAGCGCCTGGCCGAGGTCAAGGCCGCCGACGCCTCGCTAGCCGCTTATGGGCAGTACGATCTAGAATCGTTCGAGGCGGGCAAGCACGCGCGGTTTATCGCGAACGCAGACTACTGGCGCGCCAAGCCCAGCACGGAGCATATAGAGCTGACTGTCGTTCCCGTTGGCGAGGAGTATGACGCCATGCTGAATGGGGACATTGATATCGCCTTCTGCTATCCCAGCTTTGATCAGATTGATAGAATGTTCGCGGATGGCAAGGGTTTTGTGAGCATGTATGAGTACGAAGGCGACACGTTCGGCTACGTCGGAATGGATATGGACGGACCGCCGTTCTCTGACGCTCGCGTGCGCCAGGCGTTCGCCCATGGATTGAGGCGCTGGAGCGTAGAGGCCGAAACGCTTGAACGCTTCGGATCGCTGCCAGGCATGATACTGTTCGATTCATTCGGCACTGCCAGTGATGTTTTGGGTGAACTGTATCCTTATAACTCGGATAAATCGATCGAATTGCTTGACGCGGCGGGATGGGTGTCCGGCGAGGACGGACGCCGCGCCAAGGATGGTCAGCCGTTCGAGCTGACGTTTACTGCGGCTCAGGAGAATCCTATCGCGGATTCGTTTATACAGGAGCTGCAGTATTATTGCTCTTATGCAGGCATAACCCTGACTGTCGAGCGCGTGCCGCTGATAACGCTGATCGAGCGTGTGGAGGCTGGCGAATGCGACATGTATCTGATGGCGCGCAAACTGCCAACGTCGGCGGCCGCAGCAGCTGGGCTGTTCGGCGGGCCGAGTCCGCTGAATGTGTCCGGGTATGACAGCGACGGGCTTGAAAGGTTCTTTATGTGGGCCGCGCTGGAACCTACGCCGGAGCGGCAGTCGATGGTGTATGAGGGATTGTTCCAGCAATTATACCTGGAGCTGCCGATGATACCGCTGTATCGGCGGAACGATTACCTGCTCGTCAGCGCGCGAGTGCGGAATACCTACATATCAACCGGTCACGACTTAATCGCGGAGGCGTACCGGATGATCGTTATCACCCAATTGGAATCGGAGTAAACTCCGTCCTACCCGCGTCGAACTGACGTTATACTGCTTGATGCGCAAAAATCCGCGCATCAAGCAGTATATTTATAGGCGCCGACGTGATTGGTTGGAGCTGCTGTTTTCATTTATCGCTGCTCCCTAACATACCGCAGCCGCGTTCCGACGGAATTCCTTGCAGCTCTTCCAACGAAACCTCCGCCGCAACCGCCTCCGGCACAGGCAGCAGCACCGCCTGACAAATCGCCTTCTCAACGGGCAGGATTATCAGCGCCTCGCCCGAGCTTGACCACTCTTGCCGCCGTGCCTCATCCGCGATAACTATCGGCAGACTATTATGGTTCGTCAGCCCGACCAGCCATTCACCCCGGAAACCGCTATCGATCACCCCGCCGCGCACTGCGACGCCCTTCGCGCCCATCGACCCGCGTTCCTGCAGCTGCATGTACCACTCCGCACCGAACGCGCTCGCGATCCCGGTCGGGATCAGCCGGGTTTCGCCCGGCTCAATCCGTATCGATTCGCCGTCGGCGCAGGCGTATATATCCCAACCCGCATCCTCAGCGCGCTTGGCCGGGATCGTCGCGCCATGCCGCAGCTTGGCAAACTTGAGCTGCACGGGTTCATTCATCCCTGTACCATCTCCATACGTATCGGTGAATCTCTGCAGTCTCCCATCCTGGATATATCCAGGCAGCGTGTTCAGGTTGACTTGATGCACCGCCTTGAATATGCACTGCTCGACCGCCGGGTGCGTCTTCTTTATCTGAGCGATCAGGCGTTTGGTCTCTCCCCGCTTGGACGCGTTGTGGTTCGCCGGGTTCAGCGGATCAATCGGACAGTCGTTCAGCGGACATCCGCAGCGCAGGAACGTCAAGCCATGCCGTTCCCGCCAGGCGAGCACGTCTTGCTCGCGCACCAGATAGAGCGGGCGGATCAGCTCCATGCCGGGGTAATTCTTGCTATGCAGTTTGGGCATCATAGTCTGCACCTGCGCGCCGTACAGCAGACCCATCAACACCGTCTCGACCGCATCGTTGTAGTGATGCGCCAGCGCGATCTTGTTGCATCCCATCTCCTGCGCCTGCTTGTACAAATGCCCTCGGCGCATTCTCGCGCATAAGTAGCAGTGCCCCGGACCTGCCTTGCGCACAATCTCGAACAGGTCGGTGCCAAATATACTTATAGGCAGCGCCAGCCTCTGGGCGTTGGACTCAAGCAGCGCGCGATCCTCGGGCATGTATCCTGGATCCATCGTCAGATACTTCAGGGTAAACGGGACGCTGGTTACGCGTTCAAGCATCCCCATCAGCACGGCCAGCAGGTTTGAATCCTTCCCGCCGGATACGCATACCGCAATCCGGTCTCCAGGCTGGATCAGCTGATAGTCGCGTATCGCGTGCATGAACGGGGTCCATAGCGTCTTACGCCGCGCCTTGAATATATCGCGCTCCATCAGCGCGCGGAACGATAGCTGCTTAGGCGTATGTTCGGATGTTTTCCCGGACGTTTGATCAATAGGAGATTGCATAACGCACCTGCCTGTGGTAATGTCTTGAATAATAAAGCCGTAATTCAAGGAGGATCGACTATGCCGGACAGCGAACGTCCCGTACTGCAATGCCCGCCCATCACGACGATCGGCGGCGCGCCTACCCCCGAACAATGGCAAGCCTTGCCCATCCATTCGTTGCGCAATGTAATGACCGGCGAACCGCCGCGCTACGCCACATCTATCCAAACCGCATACGACCCGGCGGCGCAGTTGTGGTTCATACGCTTCGACGGCGAGGATCCAGCGTGGGTGTCGGATTACACATCTCACGACGAGACCATATGGACTCAGGATGTGTTCGAGGTATTCTACGACGACGCCGGCAAACTGACCGAATACAAGGAACTGGAGGTCAGTCCGCGCAATGTGCGTTTCGACGCGAACATAACGTATAACAACCAAACCCGCAAGTTTCGCACCGATACGTCGTGGGACATTGATTGGGACAGCGTAACGATATACGACGATAAGGCGAAGCGTCTCTCGTCGGTATGGTCGATCCCTTTCGCCAGCCTGGAACTGAAGCCCGCCCCTGGCGCGCGGATGCCGATCAACTTCTACCGCATCGACCGCAGCGCCGAGCACGATGGCGGCGCGGAGTTTACCGCCTGGTCGCCGACATGGAGCGGGACGTTCCACGATCCTTATCAGTTCGGATATATCCAGTTCGTTTAACTATCCTTCGCCAGCGCGTTCACCGCGCTGCGGATCCTTACGCCCACCTCATCCATCTGATCGCGCATATCGCCGTCGGGGAATAGCACAGGCTCACCCAGCCGGAGCGACTTCCCCCTCAAGTCGTAATACAGCGGCACAAACGGCAGGTGCTTGCCCGTCCTGTCGCGGTAGAACCGCTCCAACAACAAGAATCCTCTGTACATCTCGCCCAGCATCGCGTCGTCGCTGTCGTAGTCTATATCCGGATAAACGATGACCGACTCGCCGCGCAGCAGCATTTCCACACTCAAGCGCATCGTCTTGATGCTCCCTATCGACTTGCGGTACACGGGCACCGCATACATGCTGCGCATCAGCAACGCCACAGGTGCGCTGACCAACCGCGCGGCGACCGACGCCAGCGGTCTGGGCCAGCCATACCGTTGAGAGAACGTGAATCCGGCGAAGTGCCGCGCCAATTCCTTCGACTCGAAGAACACGGCGAGCGCCCAAGGGTGCAGCGGTACAGGCGTCCAGGCCATCGTCGCGATCGGCCCGCGCATATTGTGATGGTGACAGACAAAGACCGCCGGTTCCGGGAATGCCTCGCGCGGAGGCGCCTTTACCTTCGGTCCGAATATCCGTACTAACCACCGCAAAGTCCTATAGAAACCGCCCTGAAAACCGGACTCTCCGCCGGATTGAAACTCCGGCTCTATACTGGAAGACAAAGGCGACTCACCTCTAAAGCATAACCGCGATACTGATTCTACATTATTTATACACCCTGCGTCAAGGTGGAATAGGCGTTCCTAAATCATTTTCAGCCCGCCACTTGCATATGATTGAGCCAGCGAAGGATTAACGGTGAGGGTTGGCATAGAAACAGAGAACCCGAGCCTTCACCCCTATAAACAGCGGGAGGCGAGTCGATGCGCTGGAAGGTTTGCGTTTACGCGATTGCGAAGAATGAGATCAACTTTGTAGACCAGTGGTATGAATCCATGAAAGAAGCCGACTGGATAGTCGTGCTGGATACCGGTTCCACCGACGGAACCGTGGAACGCCTGCGCGAGCTGGGCTGCCGCGTCGAGGTCAAGGAGATTAACCCGTGGCGATTTGACGTCGCGCGCAACGAGTCGTTAAAGCTGGTGCCGCCCGAGGCGGATATCTGCATCTGCACGGACTTCGACGAAGTTCTGCACAAAGGCTGGCGCGACGTCGTCGAGAAACATTGGACGCCGGACGCGATACAAGGCCGCTACCGTTACACGTGGAGCTTCAATCCTGACGGCACCGAGGGAACGGTATTCCTGTATGACAAGATCCATATCAGGCGCGACTTTGAGTGGTCGTATCCGGTGCATGAGATCCTGCGGTACAGGGGTTCGGAAAAGCATGTATTCGTGTCGCTGCCCGGTATGCAGCTGGATCATCACCCCGATCCGGCCAAGAGCCGCGGTTCATACCTGCCATTGCTGGAGATGGCGGCGGCCGAAAGTCCCGATAACGACCGCAACATCCACTACCTGGGCCGCGAGTATATGTTCTACCGCCGCTGGCAGGACTGCATAGACACGCTGAAGAAGCATCTCGCGTTGCCTAGCGCGACCTGGAAAGAGGAGCGCTGCGCGTCGATGCGGTATATCGGCAGATGTTATGAAAACCTTGGCCAGACCAGCGCCGCGATGGAGTATTATTGGAAGGCGATCGGCGAAGCGCCCTTTCTGCGCGAACCATATATCGAGATGGCCAAGATGCTCTACCGGCAGGAGGATTGGTACGGCGTGCTGTTCCTGGTAGACAAGATACTGAAGATACGGACGCGCACGGCCAGCTACATCTGTGAGGCGGACGCGTGGGGCGCGCTGCCGTACGACATAGCGTCGATGGCATTCTTTCATGTGGGGAACATACCGATGGCGCTGAACATGGCGCGGGGAGCGCACGACAGAACGCCCAGCGACGAGCGGGTCAGCAAGAATATTGAATTGTTTGAGATGCTGATTAAGAAGCAGGATGAGATAAACGAGCGGATCGCCATAGCGGGTATAGCGCAGATAACGGTGCCGGAGAAACGCAACCCGATGTCGTACGATGTGGCCGGATCGATGGCGGCGAACGACTTGATCAATCAGGAACCGGATCGCGGGCTGCTGAACATGGCGTCTCAGTTAAGATCAGACGTTCCGGACTTGAACCTGAACGGGCGATCCCGATTCATGCCGATGAATGCGGCCGATGCGACCATAGCGTTCGATCCTGCCGAAATTCGCTCCTGACGGGGCGGGCGACTCTGGTACGCTGGGGAAAACCCCTCCGCCGTAAGGCGGAGGGGTAACTTTGTGCGGCGCAATGATATTTTTGTTATGTATGCAGGATGCTTTTACCTGTACGTATCGTCGTATAAATGAGATGTGGAAAATTATGTTTGCTTTAAGGAGGGATTTCAGTGAAAAAAATATCGACCTGTACAAAAGCCGGGGTAAGTTCATTAGCATAGTTGCCGAGTATCGCGCGGCAACTGTCATCATACTTGCTTTGCCAAACGCCGCCGAACTCTGCCGATATTGAATGCCGTTTCCAACCGACTTAACCACCGATTATTATGTTATACTAACCGTTGACAAACCCGTGATGTGCATGATAGAATTAGATAGCAATCGGAGGTAATGATGGACGATAATACTGGTGGGTTTGTAATCGGTCAGAACATCAATCGAGGGTATAGGGCTGATGTATTCTCGAAGGTTTTCAATGAAGAAAGCGCAGCGTTAAGTGCTTATAACGCTGTATCCGGACAGCATTACCCGCCGGAGACGCCGATCAAGATTGTGACGCTTTCGAACGTATTTATCAAAGGACGCGTCAACGATTTAGCGTTCTTTGTTGGCGATAAGCTCGTAATCTTGATTGAGCATCAATCGACGCTCAATCCGAATATGGCATTGAGATTGCTTGTGTATATTGCGTTGGTGTACGATTCGATATACAAAGACGATAATACAATCTACGGTACTAAAGCTGTAGAGCTTCGTGAACCGGAGTTTTATGTGCTGTATAATGGTAAAGAGCCGATGAAGCGGCCTGTTGAAGAGAAGAGGCTTTCCGAGTTATTTATAAAGTCTGAAACTCCGCATGAGTTTAACCTTGATCTAAAAGTCAAGGTTTACGATATTAATGCCGCTGAAAATACTGATATGGTTGCGAAGAGCAACGAACTGAGCGGTTATGTGTATTTGATTCAGCGTGTTAACTATTATGTATCGATGAGCGAAGTTGAGACTGCGCCGATATTGAAGGCGATTGCCGATACAAAGAAGAAAGGATATTTGGTTGAGTTTTTGGAGAAGCATGAATCGGAGGTGGTTAACATGCTGCTTTACGAGTTTAATGTTGATCGATATGCCGCTGTTCAGAGGAGTGAAGGGCGGAATGAGGGGCGTTACGGCGCGGCGATTGATCTTATACGAAGCGGCATCACCCTACCAGCGACTATAGCCATAGCTGGCGGTATCACAATCGACCAGGCAACCGACCTAATCCGCCAATACGCCCAAAAATGAAAAAGCCAGCCTCTTAAGAGACTGGCTTCGATGGGCTGGTTATTTGCGGCTTACTCAATCCCGCCCGTATGACTGGGCGTTGCGCATTCACTCCCTTTTGCACAGGTCGAAGAATTTCATTATCCCACTAGGATTTTAGCAGCAATAATAACAAACCGGGACTGCCGCGCTAGCGGCAGTCCCGGTTGCATACCCCCTACATACCCCTTAATCCCTTACGGCGTCCCGATCCCGGTCGTGGTCGCGGAACAGCAGCGATATGCACCACAGCCCCGCCAGCGCAATCAAGCCGTATATCACGCGGCTGATAACCGCGCCCTGGCCCCCGAATACATACCCAATCAAGTCAAACTGGAATATCGCGATCAAACCCCAGTTTATCGCGCCCAGGATTACCAACAGCAGTGAAAAACGATCCACTTGGACATGCGCCTCCTCATTACATTTTACTTTGCGTATTGTGCCCGAATTTCGGAGGGTTATGCCGCCGTTGTTATATAATAAATTTCATTGTCTAGCCCTACAATCAATCGAAATCGTACGCCGACCGTTTGACGTCGTCCGCGAACGCTTGCTCCAGCACGGCAAGCGCGGCCTCGGTCATCATCCTCATCACCTGTTCATCCGCGTATTCTTCCCGCATACGGTCGATGCGCTGACGCGTCTGCCGCGCCAGATCCAGCGCGTACGCCGCCTTCTCCATCAACTGCTCCACCATCAGTTCGTCATATGCCAGCGCGTGCAGGGTATGCTGGCTGAACGTCTCCGCCGCAGGCATAGCCAGGCGCAGATCGATCGTCCGCTGCGCCGCGTCCGCCAGCACGTGCACGCTCACCTCCGACGTGATGAACAATCCCAGCTCCGGTATCAGCAGATGCGCAATCCGGCCCGGCTGACAATGCTCCATCGCGCACATCACATGCAATCCCTTTGACAGCGCCGCGTCCCTAAGCTTTGACAAAGGCGCATGGAAGTCGCTGCCCCACGGGCCTGACAGCCGCCACAGCCTCGGCATAATCACGGTGTCCAGGTGCTGAATGAATCCTCGCGCCGTTATCGCCTCCACGAAGAACCGCGATTCCACGCCATCGCCGCTGTCCTCCCTGTACGCCGTGATGGACTCTATCCACGGCCTGAGCATACTGTCCAGCGCAGCTTGGTTGAATACGCGAGCGTACTCATCCTCGGCGTCGGCTCGCAGCGGCGCGGCCGCTTCCATATACCGGATCACGCGCGACTCATACGACAACGTCTCTTCGGCCAGCGCCTTTATCGCATCAAGGCGCGCGCCGGATCTCACGGTGCGCAGCGCCTCGTCCAGATCAATGCACACCGACGCTGTATCGCACGGATCGCACGTGTCAGCGGATGTGATTATCAGCGAGAGCCTGGGGCACACCACGCCCTCGATCAACTCGGGTTCCAGCGGGCTGTGAAGCACGTCAGCTTCGTAGCCGCGCTCCAATATACGCTTCACGGCGGCGGCTATCGCTGACGCCCGCGCTTTCCCATAACCTCCGCGAACGCGTATCCGTCTCTCAGCGTTCCCGCCCAGCATCCTTTCGGGATCGAACATTACATACCCGTCGCGCGTGTACGCGCCAATAAATCCATGCCTGGTCGGCTGCATTGGCTGTCCCCCTTTTCGATTGAACCCGCTCGAAAATCCATTGGGTACACTCGATTAAGGGATTGTATGCGCGCGCGCCACGAGGCAGAACCTGCGGCGGAGCCTTCATCGGCCTTTGCCGCCAGGGGAACCCCCTCTGCCGCTGCGGCGGCATCTCCCCCTAGGGGGGCGA
>JAISBH010000074.1 GCA_031266295.1 Oscillospiraceae bacterium
GCGCTGGCGACGTCCGACGGCAAGATCATCAATCAGCACTTCGGCCGCTGCCAGGCATGGACGATCGTCGAGATGAGCGGTGGCGAACCGCGCTTCGTTGAGCGCCGCGACGTGGACGCGCCCTGCGGCGAGGGCGGTCATTCCGACGGTGGACTGGACGCGGCGATAACGCTGCTCTCTGACTGCCGCGCCGTGCTGGCCGCAAGGATCGGACCCGGCGCGGAAGCCAGGCTCAAGGCACGCGGACTGGACGCGTTCGAGATCGGATCGTACGTGGACGACGCGCTGTCACAACTCGACGAGTATTATTCCAACCCGAAGGAGGCAAGTCGCGTTGGCTGAACCATTGTGGATTTCACGCGAAGGTAAACGACTAGAGGAAATGCACCCATGTTTCTCGGTGGGCCGCAAGAATCGCAAAGGGCGCATCCATCTGCCCGTCAGTCCCGCGTGCAACCTGGCCTGCCGGTTCTGCAGCCGCGTGCGCAACGACTGGGAGCAGCGGCCCGGCGTATCCTCGCGCACGATCACGCCCCAGGAGGCCGTCGACCTGGTGGGGCGTGCGCTGGATCTGTCGGATACCCTGACCGTGGCGGGCATAGCGGGTCCCGGCGACGCACTGGCCACGCCTCACGCACTGGAGACGTTCCGACTGATCCGCCAGGCGTTCCCGCAGCTGATACTGTGCCTGTCGACAAACGGCCTGCTGCTGCCGGATATGGCGGACGAACTCGCGGAGATAGGCGTTGAAACCCTCACCGTTACCGTGAACGACGTCGATCCTGCCCGGCTGGCGAGACTCAACGCCGGTATCGTGCTGGACGGCAAGTCCTATCAAGGCGAGGAAGCGGCGGAGATACTGATCCCGCGACAGCTGGCCGGCATCCGCCGCGCCGCCGATCTAGGCGTCATCGTCAAGGCCAACACGGTACTCGTGCCTCGCATAAACGGGCCGCACATCGCCGACATCGCAAAGACGCTGGCACAGGCAGGCGCGGGGCTGTATAACATCATACCGTTGATACCCAGCGCGGAACTGTCCGGCGAACCGCTCCCCACATGCGCCCAGATAGACGCGGCTCGCGTGGCGGCGGCGCCGTTCATAACAGTGTTCCGGCACTGTCAGCATTGCCGCGCCGATGCGGTAGGCGTCCCTGGGGAGACCGATCTTCGCGCGCAGCTGTATCCGCTGGGCGAACCCGCCGCAGAAACTTTTTCACATGGCTGAAGCCCCCGTTTCATTTACACATATTACATAGTATTCAGATCAACATATCGCAACCATCGCATCATGCCAGCATAATATAACGAAAACGGCAATCCTCGCTAGGGCGGGGATTGCCTCTTTCATCGTATTACCTATAATTCGTACTGGCCGCGCTAATGGGCGACGCTCCAGAGAACTCCTATATGTATTATAAATACACTACTTTAAGATTTGCAAGCATCATATCCTTGACAAGTTATAATTTGGATATATAATAATCCTCATGGATTGTTACGTCCACCCGAACTTAGCTGTTATACATAGGAGGTGCAAATGAGGTCAGACAAACTGACGGTTCTGCTCAGGGTCATCTGGACGGCGCTGGCGACGGCGTTTGGCGCGGGAGTCTATACGCTGATCCGGCGTACGCTGGGGTCGTTGGGGGTTGTATGGGTCGCCAATATGGGTTATTATTATGTATTCATACCGGCGTTGGCGGCAATGGCGGTCATCGGATGGCTGGCGGTCGGACCGCTGGCGAGGGCGTCGAGGCGCGCGGTCGTCCGCGTAGAGATCGGGCTGACCGATCTTCCTGTTGGGCAAGTAATCGCGACCGCGATAGGCTTGAGCTTCGGTATAGCGCTGGCGACGGTGATATCGCTGCCTTTGCGGTTGTTCCTGCCTGGCGTCGTCTGGGCGGTGATAGCCGCGCTGCTGTACGCGCTGGCGGGATCCATAGGCGCGGTGTTCGCGTACAGGCGCTGGCACGAGATATTCCACTTCAGCAGGCGGGAGCGTCCGGACGGCAAAGGTCTGCCGTCCAACGCGGCGATGGACAAGATACTGGACACCAGCGTGATCATCGACGGGCGCATACTGGACGTGCTATCGACGGGCTTTGTCGAGGGCATAGTAGTCATACCTCAATTCGTGCTGGCCGAGTTGCGCCACATAGCGGACTCTCCCGATCCGATGCGCCGCAACCGCGGCCGCAGGGGGCTGGATATACTGGCGCGCATCCAGCGCGAGCTGGCCATCCCGGTTGAGATTGACGAAACCAACGCGGACACATCCGACGAGGTAGACGCCAAGCTGCTGAAACTGGCCGTACAGCGCGGCGGCGCTGTTGTGACCAACGACTTCAATCTGAACAAGGTGGCGAGCGTCACAGGCGTGAGCGTACTGAATTTGAACGATCTGACGAACGCGCTGAAGCCCGCTTTGCTGCCCGGCGAAGAGTGCACGGTTCAGATCGTCCGCGAAGGCAAGGAACCCAATCAAGGTGTGGGTTTTCTTGAGGACGGCACGATGATTGTCGTGGACAACGCGCGGCGCATGATCGGCGAACGCGTCGAGGCGGTTGTCACCACCGCGCTGCAGACGTCGGCCGGGAGGATGATATTTGCACGGCTAAAGTACGCGCCGCCCAGACCGTTTTCAACACCGGCATCCGCAGCGGAATATTCGGCCAAGTAGAATCGGCGTAACAGCGATAAGCTGTTTGAGGACTGCTAGTGCCTTCGGGAGGGGATTGGCGCCCCGGAGAACCCCCTCTGCCGCTGCGGCGGCATCTCCCCCTAGGGGGGCGATGAGGGTTGTCGGTTACGCTACGGAACAGACTATCCAGGTAAAACCGGCAGTCCGAAGCCGGTAGATTGTGTATCACGATGGTCCAGGCGAAGCCTGGTCAGGATTCGAAAGGGCGGATAGCGCGGCGCGTCCGCGCCTTCGGGCAGGGGTCTCACCTCCCCCACCCCACCACCCCCCCCGCGCGTGGAACGGAAAAACGGGGGGATGGGTTGCGCTACGAGATAGACTATCCAGGTAAAACCGGCAGTCCGAAGTCGGTAGATTGTGTATCATGATGGTCCAGGCGAAGCCTGGTCAGGTTTCGAAAGGGCGGTTAGCCCTTCGCAGGGTCTGGGACAGAGTCCCAGGCTCCCCGCAGGGACGTTCCATCGTTCCAACGTTCTTCGTTCCAACTCCTGCGCCCCGCCAATGAAAATATTATAAGGTAGTTATCAACGTACATCATAGTGGCGGGGCGCCACAAACTTAAAGCGCATTCGGTTCGCAAACCGAACAGCGTCCCGCCACAGCGGACAATCGAGGGTTACGTGACGCAACCCAAGCGTAGCGCTGCCCAATGCTACATTTATATTGCGCAACGCACCAACCGGCTGTCCGCTGCGGCGGGACGCTGTTCGGTTTGCGAACCGAATGCGCTTTAAGTTACTGGCGCC
>JAISBH010000143.1 GCA_031266295.1 Oscillospiraceae bacterium
GGGAGGGGGACGTGAGTCCCCTTCCCGAAGGCGCGGATGCGCCGCGTCCCAGACCCTGCGAAGGGCTATCCGCCCTTTCGAAACCTGACCAGGCTTCGCCTGGACCATCGTGATACACATTCCACCGGCTTCGGCCAACCGGTTGTACCTGGATAGTCCACCTCGGAACGTAACCGGTTCCCCGTTGCTTGCGAATCACATCGTAATCGACAACCCTCATCGCCCCCCTAGGGGGAGATGTCGCCGCAGCGACAGAGGGGGTTAAACCCCGTCACCTCCCGCAGTGGCCTTACGCTCGCCCATGAGCGTGGCCGCTGCGGACGCTATGAAGACTAACACCGCGCCCGCTGTCTGTCGGCCGGTCATCACCTCGCCTAGTATTACCCGACCGAACACTGCCGCGAATACCGCCTCCAGACTCATTATCAGCGACGCTAAAGCGGGGTGCGCTCCGCGTTGCCCGAACACCTGCAGGGTGTACGCTATGCCTATAGGTAACACACCCCCGTATATTATCGGCTGCCAGCTCGCCGCTATGTCAGCCCACACCGGCCTCTCCGCAATCAACATCGCAGCCACTGTACACATCGCGCATACTGTCGTTTGTATCCACGACAGCACCAAATTATCTATGCTCGCCGCGAACCACGCCACCGCGTGTATATGCCCCGCGTATATCACCGCGCATACGATAAGCCATATATCGCCCGCTTCTAAACCCGCGCCGCTCTGCCAGCACAGCAGCGCCATCCCCACCAGCGCCAGCGCCACCGCGCCCCACATCGCCTTGCTTGAACGCTGGCCCAGCAGTGTTCCCAGCATGGGCGTCGTCACTATATACAGCGCAGTCAGGAAGCCGGCCTTCCCCGCCGACGCCGTAACCAGCCCTACCTGCTGCGCCGTGCACGCCGCGAACAGTATCACACCGCATACGATTCCGCCGCGCATCGAATCCTTCAACGGCAGCGCGCCCGCCGTTTTCCGCACATGCCTTAGCAGGTACGCCGGTATCCCCAGCACGATTGACGCTATCGAGAACCTCGCCGCACCGAACGTCAGCGGACCCAACTGCCTCATGCCCATCCGCTGCGCCACAAATCCCGTTCCCCATATAACCGCCGTCGCCAGCAGCAGCAGTGGACCGCGCACGCTGCCGATAACAATGGGCGGCCTTTCAAGGCCGCCCGATACTCGCTTTTCTGTTTCCATTATTCGCTACACACCATACTTCGCCGGATCAAACGTCCCATTGTGATAATCGGTCAGCGCGTCGGGTATCTGCTGCGCGCGCGTTTTCAGGATGTAGAACAGCGTTTCGCCATTACGCCGCACCGCATAGTAATCCGCGTCGTATGGCAGGTATTCGATGGTCTCGGTCTCGCGCACCTCGTTGAGGGTATAGCGGACGGTCAGTTCCGCCGCCGTATCCGCCGCCGGAGCCTTCCCTTCCGGTATCACGCCGTCTACGCGAGTGCCGATTATGATCTGATAAAGTTTGCGGAACGTGGAATCATCCGCCGGTTCGCCGTTCAGCGTGAACGTGTCGTCCGTCATCTGCTTGCCGTTGCCGTCCAGGCGCGGCGTGCCATCCTCTTTGACCGACGGCTGGCGGCTGATCTCCGCACGTTCATCCAGCCCCATGCCGCTGATCTCAATCGCGTCCACCTTTTGGATGTTGATAATGTTCGCGAATCGGTCAACCAGCATAGGCGCGGTCACGTTCGATAGGAACGACAGCACCGCGCTGTCCATCAGATATACGGCGGGATCGTCTCCAACCCTCACATACGTCTGCGCGTCGTTCTTTTGATTGCCTACCTGCAGATGCAACAACCACGCCTCGGCTTCCCCACCCGCGTCCGGCAGAACCGTGGGTATCGGCGAGGGCGACGGCGTTGGCGTTACCGCTGGAACAGGAGTCGCGGTGGAGCCTGGCGCCAGCGTGGGCTTCGGCGTCGGGACAGGCGTCGGACTGGGCGCGGGGCCGTATACGTCCAACACGTAGCGCGGCTGATCCAGTCCATACAACCCGAGCGTCTCCGACTGGGGATCCGCCTCAAACCCCGCCAGCTTCAGCGCGATTATGTTTGTATAGACCTCGCCGATACGCTCGCCGTCCACCTCGTACTTGAACGGCTGCACCAACGCTATCGCATTGATGCCGATCGCCTCGCCCTGGTTGGGCTGCGTCTCGACGACGGAACCGTCCTGCCGCGTCAATCTCAGGCGTTGGATGTCCTCTTGCGCGATAGTCCATGCGGGCGTGGTGTGCATACTGGCCAGCGCGGCGGTATAACGTTCGCCTGTCGACGAGTAGACCGTGTATACCTTCGGGCTGGATTCTTCCTTGAAGTAGTAGCGGTATCCGCTCGGGGCCTCGTCGCCCAGCATGAACACCCGCGACGAGCCGTCGTTGTAGCGCGCCGTTACCTTTGCCTTCGGTTCGGCCAGGCCGTATACTGCCAGATCGGTTGGGCTGCTCTCGATGTCGTTCACGTAAAGGTAGGTGACGCTCGTGCACAGGCTGGACGCCTTCGTCTGATCCAGCTTGAATTGGGGCATACCCTCTATCGCGAACGTCGAACCGTTGTATGTCATTGTATACCGCTGCCGACCCGGAACCTCGATCGCCGCGGATACGAAGTCCGCCTTCGTCTTATCCACCAGCAGGTATGACGGTTCGGCGGTTACGACAGGGGTTTGATCTGGTTCGACCGGCGCGGGCTTCAGGTATATAGACGCAAAGTATGCGCCGCCGGCCAGTATCACCGCAACTAACGCCCATGTGAAGCCACGCAGGCGCCCACCCTTCCCGCCGGAGGTATGGCCTTTCTTGAGGTTATTTATATCGGCCGAGAACAGCGGCTTGTCGTCGTCATGCGCGACGTTGTTCCCCGCCGTCTCTTCGTTGGAAGGTTCGTTGGATGGTTCGTGGGGGACGTCGTCCGTTGACGGCATGGGGGATCGTTCCTTCTCATTCAGTTTTTCGTCCATTACAGGTGCCTCCTGCGCAGCGTAACAACCAAAGCGGCAACCAGCGTTATCAGCGGCAGCAGCAGGATTGACAAGCCCGCCAGCAGGTAGATCTCCGACTGAGATGTAATCTGCAACTGACTGCGCGCCGCTTGTTTGGACATGACGGATAGGTTGACCGCGTCGTCCTTGGCCGCCCACTTGAGCGCGGACATGATGAACTCGCCGTTGCTAAACAGGTTCAGCGCCTCGGACGAGGCCAGCGCGCTCACGCTGCCCAGCGCTATAGCGCGACTTTCCTTAGTCGAATCCGCGAAGTTGTGCCGCAGTATCGCTGTCGCCATGTCGAATGGTCCGGCTGGTTCATCGGCGCCGCGTTTCCAGTCGGATCGCTCCACGTTTGGGTCGGCCAGGAACGATCCGGCTCCGGAAGACAGCAGCGGCGTTATGCTCACCTCGTTTTTGACCATCTCCGGCGGCTTGATCGCGAGGGACTGCATCGCCAGTATGTACGCGCTACCCGCGTCGGTCAGCGGCTGGGTGACGTCATGCTCCCCGATAGCCGCAAGCAGGTAGATGGGTGAATAGTAATACTGCGACGCATCGTCGATGTTGGCCACGACTACGCCATTCTCAAACCCGGTATTGTAGTAATCCAGCAGCGCCTGAAAGTTAGGCAGCGTCGCTGGCGTGGTGACGCTCCAGACGAATATGAATCCGCCGCCCGACTGCGCGTAGTTCATCAGCGACTCGCGGGCTTGGTCATCTATGTCGCGCTGCGGACTAACAATGAATATCACGCTCGACGACGGGTCGGGGGCGTCCGCGCCCAGAGGCAGGGTGGTGGTGTCATAGTTGTTGTCATTCAGCAGCGTGGTCAGCGCGGAGAGTGATGTTATAGCCGTCTCTCCGTGGCCATCCATGAAGTAAGCGGTGAACGACTTGTCGCTCGTGACATACAGCAGACCTTGCGCCAGCGACTGTTCGAACTTGTAACTGGATATGTACGCCTGTCCGGTCGATTGATCCGTCGAGATGTTGATCATATCATAATAGGTGTACACCTTAAACCGCGTCTCGTCCGCGTTGGCTACTACTACCGTACTGTTGCCCAGCGTGGACGACGCGCCGCGAAACTTGTTGACCAGACCGGGATTTTTGTCTGGATCGACAGTCTTGACGGTGATGCCGTCGTTCGACGCACGGAAACGATCCAGCACCTCCATCAGCTGCGCGTTCTCGGATCCTGGCGTTGACATCACGTAGTATGTGACGGGCTGACTCAGCTCAGCCAACGCGTTCTTGGTCGAGTCGGAGAACTTGGTGATGCTGTTATAACTCAAGTCCCAGCGCAGCGCCCAGTTGTCCTCGCCCGCCTTGACGGCGATATTCACCACCACCAGCGCGGCGATTACCAGTACGGTCGCTATGATCGCGTATCCGCCATAACGCAGGCGGCGGTCGCTCAAGAATTTCATCTTCATTCAATCATCCCTCGCTCCATCTGCGTTTGTCTATGACGCGGACCGTCAGGAACAGGAACGCGGTCATAAACGACAGGAAATACAGAATCCCGGAGAATCCCAGCTGCGATCGCGCGAACGGATCGTATCGCGCGTACAATGAGAACCACTGTAGCGCCGTTGACACGAACGCGACGGGCACCACGTATATCACCGAGTCGATGACCCAAATGAAGAAGTTTATACCTATCGATATCACCGCCGCCGAGACCTGGTTTTCTGTTACGGCTGAGATCAGCGTTCCCACCGCGATGAAGCATCCGCCCATCAGGAAGAATCCCGTGTAGCTGGAAATGATCTCACCCCAATACAGCCTGCCGTAACTGCCGATGATCAGCACATAAAGAAGCGTGCCGATCAGTGTGAGCAGCCAGACGGTCAGCGCGCTTAGGAACTTGCCGACCACGATGGATGTCAGCGAGAGGGGCGAGGTGAGCAGCAGCTGTTCGCTCTTGTTCTTGCGTTCTTCGGAGAACAGACGCATCGTCAGTATGGGCACGAGGAATATCGGTATCATCGTGAACGAACCTAGCATAGCGGCCACGTCGCCGCTGCCGCTCATCAGGTTGTTGAACGTGAACAATATCCCGCTTACCAGCAGGAAAAACCCGACGAACACATATCCGATCGGGGTCATGAAGTAGCTTTGCAGTTCGCGCTTCCAAACGGCAATCATGGCTCAGGCCTCCTCGCTGTCGCCGGTTAATTTGAGGAATATATCTTCCAGCGTAATATCGGCGGGGCGCAGCATCAATATCGGCAGCCCGGCCTTGGCCAGCGCGTTGAACAGCGGCTTCCTTATATCTATCGACCGGTCGGTTTCGACCACGAAGTCGTATGAACCGTCCTCCTTAACGCCCAGGCTATCGACATAACGCGTACCTTCCAGCGAGCGCAGCGTGCGCTTGATCTCGTTTTCCTGACCCGCCACTCGCAGCGTCATGCGGAACGTGTCGCCCACGCCTGCAGTCAGGCTGCCCAGCTTATCCTGCGCGACGATCTTTCCCTTGTTGACGATAACCACGCGTTCGCACACGTCCGCCACCTCGGTGAGGATATGGCTGGACAGTACGACCGTATGATCCTGCCCCAGCCGCTTGATCAGCGAGCGGATTTCCAGTATCTGGCGCGGATCGAGACCGACGGTCGGTTCGTCAAGGATGATCATCTCCGGGTTGCCGATCAACGCCTGGGCCAGTCCGACTCGCTGCTTGTATCCCTTGGATAGGTTCTTGATCAAGCGCTTGCGCACGTCCTGTATCTTGACCAGCTCACACACGTCGTCCAGATGCGCCTTTACCGCACCGGGCTTGACTTCCTTGATCGCGCACACGAACTTGAGATATTCGTCCACCGTCATATCCATGTAGAGCGGCGGCTGTTCGGGCAGGTAGCCGATGCGGCGCTTGACTACGCGCGGTTCCTCAAGGATATCGTGGCCGTCCAGCAGCACCCGGCCTTCGCTGGCCGATATGTAGCCCGTCACGATATTCATCGTAGTGGTCTTGCCCGCGCCATTCCTTCCCAGGAAGCCGAGTATCTCGCCCTTCTGGATTGTGAATGTGACATTCTGTATGGCGTAGTTGTTCCCGTAGCGTTTG